>JAZUJA010000131.1:0-26307 GCA_045642495.1 Acutalibacteraceae bacterium | reverse complement strand
TATATTTGTATTGTTATATTGTCATTTTGTAAAAAACTTATTGATTTTTTCGTAATAAAATAGTATAATAAGTCAGTATGAAAATTAGTTGCATTATACTTATGGAAGGATGATAATATGAAAAAACTAATATCAATAATTTTGGTTTGCATTCTTGTATTATCACTTGCTGCTTGCGGCGGCGATTCAAAAGCCAACGTTAAGGGAAACAGTAAGGTTGATATCAAGGATGAGTTCGCCGGTCAGTTCCGTGTCGGATACGGAAAGGTGGACATCATGGTATATGATGAGGAGGTTGCTCTTGCGGGTTACGGTAACACCGAGAAGCGTCTCTCAACAGGTTACCTCGATATTCTTTATGCTATATGTATAGCTGTTTCCGATAAAAATGATAATACCGCTTTGTTCTTTGGTATAGATAATATCGGTATCAGCGAAGCAAATGTAGAAAAGATAATGAAAGCCATAAATGAAGCAACAGGTGTACCGGCCGGTAATATTTTCCTCAACTGTTCTCACACTCACTCCGGTCCCGATACCAACACTGCAAAGGTCGGTGCAAATGTTCTTTACATAAATACTTTCCCCGAAAAGTTCACTACATGTGCGGTTGAAGCTCTTAACGACCGCAAACCGGCTGAAGCATTTTTCGGTATAGCTGATACATTTGGTTATAATTTCACTCGTCACTATTTCGGTAAGGATAACGGTGAAATAGTTGCAGTCGGCGATAACCATAACAGTGATGTTTCTGAAACAAATCTTATAGGTCACACAACCGATAACGATAAAACCCTTCGTGTTATCCGTTTTAAGCGCGAAAATGCAAAAACAGTTTATTATGTAAACTTCCGTGCTCATGCAACACTTACGGGCGGTAGTGCTAAATATGATATTTCTGCCGATTTCGCAGGTGCAATTCGTGATGCCCTTGAAAAGCAGGATGATTGTCTTGTTGCTTATTTCCAGGGTGCTGCGGGTAACCAAAACCCCACAAGCCGTATTTCATCCGAAAATGCTAATAAGAGCAAGGATAAAGATGTTCACGGTGAAGCAATTGCAAAATACATCTTGGATATGAAAGACTCTATGATAAAGGTTAATACCGATTCCGGCATTAAAACATCTAAGTTCAAATTCACCGGTAAGATTAACCATTCAGAGGATAATCTTGTAGGCGGTGCAACAATCGTTCAAAATGCATGGACAACAACTAATAACAGTTCAACCTGCGTTTCTTTAGGCAAACCGTTCGGAATTTTCAGTCCTTATCATGCCGGCGGTATTATTAATAAGTCCAGGTTAGGCCTTACAAATGACTTTATGCTTTATACCGCTCAAATCGGCGAAATAGGTTTAACCTATGCTCCTTTTGAGCAGTTTGATACAAACAGTTCAGAAATTTATGAGGCTTCTCCTTATAAGTACACGATTTGCCAGGGCTATACAAACGGTAAGCAGAGTTACATTCCTTCTGCATTCGGCTATGAATATCGTTGCTATGAATCCGATGTTGGAAGATATGCTCCCGGCACAGGTGAAGAGGTCGCTAATAAATTTGCCGAAATGCTTAAAAAGCAAATAGCACAGTGATTTTCAAGTGTTCAATATAGTAAAGGAGAAAAAATCGTGAAAAACAAAATTGTTAAGTTTTTGCTGAATAAGTGGACACTTATAGTTGCGGGTATCGTTGTTGTTGCAGCAGCCGGAACTATTACCGCACTTAATTGGACTAACTGGTTTGGCGGTCAGGTTGAAGAAACCGACGGTAAAATTCAGATTTTCTATAATGTTGACAGAAATGAATATGCTTTCAAATCCGAAACCTTCACTTCTTCAAGAACCCCCGATAAGGATGACGGTTATTATCATGTTCTTTTCATTAACGCAAGTGAGTCCGGCCGTTCCGTTACTCGCCGTGTTAAAGATAAAAAGATTGTTGACGAAATTGATAAATACTTCGTAATGGGCTTGAAGTTCGATGCTGATGGTTTTGTTTCGGGTATTGTTCCCGTTGAAGAACTCGGTTACGAACTTAAAGTTCGCCGTGGATATGTTGATGCCGTTGCTGAAGACGGTTCTGTAACATATAACACAAGTGAATCCGGTAAAGGTCTTGTAAATAAGATAAACGTTCCTGCCGGTATGGTTAAATACGATGTTGGCGGTTGTACCGGCGCTATCGGTAACACAATTACCGATCCGCTTGTGGAAGGCGACACCATTTATGTTTTAACCAACGAAAAGGGAAATGTTAAGTATGTTTTCCTTCAAAACCGTCTTGTAGTTCGTGATATTTATTGGAATATGGCTCGTAAATACGATTCTAAAAAGAAGGAATCTACCCGTGTTCCCGAAGCAGACGGATATTATTACTTTGATCTTGCTGTAAACGGTCAGCAAATCAAGGCAAAAACTGCTGATATTGCAATTGTTGCCTCCATTGATTCTCAAGCTGCAAGATGTTTTGGACTTGAAATCAATGAAAGCGGTATAATTACTGAATTTTTGTCCGCTAAAAAAGCAACCGGCGGCGGATCGTTCGCTTCATGGTATGTTATTGATCAGATTGATGAGCTTGAAGTAACTGCTCACTCTGAGTCAACCGAGGATATCCAAGAAGGTACATTCTCAAAATCTTGCAAAATATTCGATGTTTCAGGCAAAAATAAAGTTCCTGTTGGAACACCTTCAAGTATTGTTGTAAACGATAAGATCCATGGTCTCAGAAATGCAAGAGGTCAGGTTGTTGTTTGCTTCATTGTTGATAAATTCCCCGAAAAAGTTAAAGAGGGTTATTGCTCTCACTGTAAGCAGAATGTAACTTGGTATAAAATGGTTGACGGTGCTCATGCTTACAAGCAGACCGTTCACTATATTATGACCGAGGATATAACCGATGCGGCTCAGTGTAACTTCGGTGCAACAAGCAACTTGATCGATAAGGGCAACCACTCTGATTCTGTTCTTGATCTTAACGGTCATAAGCTTTCCGGTAAAAAGCGTGCAATCGCTATTCAGATAAACTGCTCACTCACTATTATGGACTCTAAGGGTGGCGGTGTAATTACAAGCGATAGCAAAGAGACTGCTGATAGCGGTATGGGTATTTGGATCAGAGACGGTGCAAAATGCACCCTTATGGGCGGCACAGTTGATACTTCTAAAATTGTTAACCAAAACACAGGTTGTGCGGTTTATGTTGCAAAGGGCGCTACATTTAATATGCACGGCGGCACTATCAAGGGCGGTACTTCTGTTCTTGATTACTATAAGGATTCTACAACAAACACATGGGCTGTCGATACAAAGGGTGCTAAGAAAACCCGCGGTGGTTATGGCGCAAGTGTTTATGTTGCTGCAAACGGCACTTCCACTTCGCAGGATAAGGTTACTAAAATTCCTGTAAATGCCGGTGTATTCAATATGTATGGCGGCACAATTACCGGTGGTACTGCTAAAACAAATGTTAACGGTAAAACAGCTTACGGCGGTAACATCTATGTTGCGTCTAAGGCTACTGCAAACCTTAATGGCGGAACTATTTCCGGCGGTACTGCTTACGGTATTGCAGGTAATATCTATGGTGCAGCAAACTCTGTTATAAATCTTAACGGTGCAAATGTTATTGGCGGTACTGCAAAGCAGAATTTAGATGCCAATGGCAAACCCACCAACGGTCATGGCGGTAATGTTTATTCTGCTTCTGTTATTAATATGAAGGGCGGCGTTGTTGCCGAAGGTCTTGCAACTGCATCCGGCGGCGGTAACTTCTCACTTAACGCTGTTGGTACTAAGCTTGTTATGACAGGCGGTACAATTCGTGACGGTTGGTCTCCGGTTGAGGGCAGAGGTAATGTTTACCTTTGGAATACAATCGGCGGTCAGGTTGACGGTAAAAATGTTTACTATGAAACCCCTGATGCTACCAAAGATTCCAAGGGTATTTCAAAAGCAACTCCTGCTGAAGTATTCAAGATGACCGGCGGCACTATCACCGATACTAAATCTGCTCCGGCAGGTATGTATGGCGGCGGTGTTGAATTAACAACAACTACTACCACCGTAAAGGATGCAAACGGCAATCCCAAGTCATATAGATACTATGATCCTTATATAACAATTTCCGGTAATGCAAATATTTCCGGTAACGAATCTTCCAACCTCAAACTTGCATCCGGCAGACAGGTTCAGTTTGTAAATCTTTCCGGCGCAAAGGTTGGCGTAACTTCTACAAGTAAGTTCTCTTCAAAGTATCCTTCAAACTATGCTTCACAGATTTTTGCTGATGTTGAAGGCTGCTCGGTTGTTGAACAAAAGGGGTACTTACTTATTGGTCAGTATAGATACTGTACTGCTTGCGGTGATAATAAGCCTTTTGTTCCATTTGATAATTCATCTTATATTTATGAGGGCGGCCACTATTATCTCTCAAAGGATATTAACGGCAACGGTCCTTCAAACCAGCTTCTTATAACTCCCGAGGGAACCACTCTTACCGGTACTACAGTTCCTAAGTCTTATGACGGTGCAATAACCGTTTGCTTCGATCTTAACGGTAAGAAGTTCCAAACAAGAGAAGGCAAGCGCGCATTCGTTGTTAACCCCTATCAAACATTCAACCTTTTAGATACGGACGGTAACGGCAATACCCTTAATACAGGTACAGTTCTTCCTGTTCGTTCCGCTAATAATTCGGGTGAAGGCGCTCAGGGTTACGGTATATGGGTTAGAACTTGTGCCAAGGGTACTATGTACGGCGGCGTTATTGATTGCGCTATGCTTGAAAATAACCCCTATGCAGGAACAGCTGTTTCAACCGATTCAAATGCACAGTTCACACTTAATGACGGTTGCATCCGTAACGGCAAAACCTATGGTAAGAAAGCTAAAAATGCTCCCGAAGGAACTGCCGAAAAGACTTACGGCGGTAACGTATTCGTAAATGAAAAAGCCGTGTTTATTATGAATGGCGGTATCGTTGAAAACGGCGTCGCTAAATGCACCGGTGATTACAGAGAAGCTGTTGGCGGTAACATTTATGTTTATCCCACAGGTAGATTTGTAATGAACGGTGGTATTGTCAGAAACGGAACTGCTTCCGATGGCGGTAACATCTGTGTTGATTTTGCTGCAACAGCAAATGCTCTTGAGATAAACGGCGGTGTTATTGAAGGCGGTCAGGCAATCAAACTTGTAAATGACGGCGCATATCCCTCAGGCACTTCAAACACAAACGGTTGGGGAGGCTACGGCGGTAACATTTACCTTTACGGTAAAGCAGTTATGACCGATGGTACAATCCAAAACGGTGTTGCAGAGGGTTACGGCGGTAACATTGCTATCCGCAGTGAAAACGGTCTCTTTGATATGACCGGCGGTGTTGTTTCCGGTGGTACTGCAAACCTTAACAATGATACCAAGAAGAGCGCTAATATCTATGTTTACAACAATGATAATGCAACTCTTAAATATTCCGGCGGTACAATCGCTACAAACGGCGAAGAATATGTACTTGTTAACAAGGGTAAATATATTAAGAATATAACAGTTAAGCGTTATTGTCCGCACTGTGATGCTCAGGTTGATTTCCATGATTATCAAGGCGGAAACATCAATGAATCCGGCCACTATTTCCTTAGCGGAAATGTTAATATTTCTTCACAGTGCACTATAACTCCTGCCGGTACTAATATAACAGATAATAAACCTACTTCTGCTGACGGTGCTGTTGAGGCTGTATTCGATCTTAACGGAAAAACCGTAACAACAAGCAGCGGTAAGCGTGCATTTGTTGTTAACGATTATCAGTCATTCACTCTTATTGATACTGACGGTGCAGGCAACGCTCTTGAAACAGGAACAATCGCTCCTGTTAAGAAGTCTTCAACAACAACCCTTTGTCAGGGCTTTGCAGTTTGGGTAAGACCTTCCGCTACATTTAATATGTATGGCGGTACAATGGACTTAACAAACGTTGTTGATAACTATAAGAACGGTACAGGTGTCTTCCTTGAACCCGGTAAATCTACAACCGAGCTGACAACATTTAATATGTTTGGCGGAACTATTACAAACGGTGCGTCTGTTTACGGCACCGGCACCGACGGTAAATCTTCCGGCGGCTGTGGCGGTAACGTTTATGCACAGAAGAACTGCAAAATAACAATGAGCGGCGGTACAATTTCCAACGGTCGTGTTGAAGGCAGTTCAGCAAGAGGCGGCAACGTTTACATCTGTGAAAACTCTATCTTTGAAATGACCGGCGGCGTTATTACCGGCGGTATCGGCAAGGGCAATAATGTTAACACCGCAGGTTCTAACCTTAATATTGCCGGCACTGCAACATTTAATATGAGCGGTGGCACTATTGAGGGTGCTGTTTGGACTGATAAAGCTGCTAAATCTACCATTTCCGGCGCATCTGTAATCAGCGGCGGTGCTCAGCATATTTACCTTAATAACGAGAACAATGTTGCCTATACCTTTAAGGATTTAACCGAAGGGGCAGATATCAAAGTATTCTTGTATTATAGCGGTAAGGTTCAGGCTGGTGTATTCTATACTGCATCTTCTGAAACTGAAGCTGCAAATCTTGCTAAGTATATTCATGCTAACAATACAGGTTATAAGATTGTTGTCGATGGTAAAGATCTCAAGATTGTTAAGGAATAATTCCTAAACTTAAAAACACGGAGAGAAAACCTCTCCGTGTTTTTTTGCATATTTATGTTTTAATAACTTTTATAGTAAAAATAAATAAATAAACAGAAAATTTTTATTGATTTTATTGTATTTTATTGTATAATAAAATTGATTATGAATAAAGTTTGTTTTTGTTCGGAGGATATAAAATTTGGCTAATAAATCAACATCATTTGCAGAATCAACGGTTTGGAAAATAATAAATATTGCCGGCATTTCAATTATGATGAATTTAACATTCATTTTGTTTTGCCTTCCTGTTGTAACTATACCCGCCGCAACCTGCGGTCTTTACAGTGCTATTCGTTTTTATATTAGGGGAGACGGTTGGTTTAAGGGCTTTATAAAAGGCTTTACAACAAATATTTGGCGTATGCTTATTATCGGAACTGTTTTGATGGGAATTATCGTTATTATGTTTAATGATCTTTATACTATCATCACTAATTATCAGTCCGGTGATCTTACTCATCTTATTATTTCTTCAATTATTCTTGCTATTCCCGTTATGTTGTTGGCTTCGATTATCGTATTTAATGTTTATTTTCCGAATACAACAATAAATTTGCTTTCTGATGCCGCAACATTCTGTTTTATGGCACCACTTCAGCTTTTATTAACGGGTGTTCTTATGTGGGCGCCTGTTGGTCTTGCTTTTTTCAAGCAGACCTTCGGCATTATATGGGAATTTGCACTTGTATTTATTGCCGTTTATTTTGCAGTTATCATTTTTGCTTCAACTGTTTTTCTAAAAGATTCACTTATTTCAGTGCTTGAAGGCAAGAGGGCAACCGGTGAGTTACCGCCGAAAAGCATTGATGATGATAATGAAATGTAAAGGGGTTATTTTATGAACAGTAAAAATTTCAGGGCGCCGGCGGTTCCGCTTATCGCGCATGATCCGTTTTTCAGTGTTTGGAGCTGCGCTGACAATTTGAACGACAGCGTTACAAGACATTGGACGGGCGTTCGTCAGTCTATGTTCGGTGTTTTGGTTTGCGACGGAAAGATTTATGAGTTTTTAGGCAAGGTTGGTTATAACGAGGAATATTACTTTACAGGTTATAATAAGATGAAACAGATTTCCTGTGAAGTAAGACCTATGACATCGATCTATACCTTTGAAAACGATGTTTGCACTTTGGAAGTTAAGTTCACAAGTCCTCTCTTACTTAATGATCTCGAAATCCTTTCCCGTCCTATTTCTTATATAACTTATAAAATCACTCCGAAAGATAAGAAAGAACATAACTTTGATGTTCAGTTTGGCTTTTCTTCCGAGTTTTGCGTAAATCAGTTGAACCAAACTGTTACTGTTAATGTAACTCCGCTCTCTGTTTATTTCTCATCCGGTGATGAACTTATGCTTAAGCGTTCTGCCGATGATCAGAGAATTGAATGGGGCGAGCTTCATGTAATTGCCCCTGATTACACTCAGGAATGTAAACCGATAAGAGTTTATCAAAATGACCTTGAAGTTGAGTACGGCAGTAAACTTTTCCCGATTAACTGCTTAAACTCTCAGGGCCCTCGCAGAGAATGTCAGGGACCGGCAGTTATAAATCCTTTTGAAGTAAATACTGTTTATCCTTATTATCCCACAATTATTATCGGTAAAAAATTCACACTTAAAGGTAAAACATTTGAAAGCCATTTTGGCGTTGGATATAATGACTTTAAGTCAATTCAGTATTTTGGCGAAAATATTGATGCTTATTATAAGAAAAACGGTGATGATTTCTATACCGTTATGGGCAAATCCATTGATGAATACGATGAGATTATGGCAAAGGTTAACGCCTTTGAGGAAGACCTTATTAAGAGGGCATCTAAGATCTCCAAAAAATATGCCGATATTGTATCGTTGGCTTACCGCCAGGTTATCGCCGGCCATAAACTCACTTATCATAACGGCGAAATTCAGTTCAGCTCAAAGGAAAATTATTCAAACGGATGCATTGCAACGGTTGATGTAACATATCCTTCAATCCCGCTTTTCCTTATTTATGAACCCCGCCTTGTTGAAGGAATGCTTAATCCTATATTCAAAATGATTGATGAGGGACTTTGGCATTATGATTTTGCTCCGCACGATGTAGGCCAGTATCCGATTGCAAACGGTCAGGTTTATGGCTATATTTTAAGAACAAGAAGAAAAAGACCCGATCCGTATAACTCACAGATGCCGGTTGAAGAATGCGGCAATATGATTCTTTGCGTGGCGGCTCTTTGCTTTGCCGAAAAAGATACAACCTATTTTGAAAAGCATGAAGCTATTCTCAGAAAATGGGCGGATTATCTTGTTAAGGTCGGATATAACCCCGATAATCAGCTCTGCACTGATGACTTTGCAGGTCATTTGGCTCATAATGTTAACCTTTCCGCAAAGGCAATTTGTGCTCTTGGTGCTATTGCAAAATTATATAAAGAAGTCGGCAATGAAAAATTGTTTGAAAAGTATGATAAAATAGCTCGTGATTATGCAAAACAGCTTGAAGAGAATGCAAGAGATAAAAACGGTTACCGTCTTGCGTTTGATATGGAGGGCACTTGGAGTCTTAAATACAATATGGTTTGGGATAAGCTTTTCGGTATGAATCTTTTCCCCGAAAAACTTTATGAAAAAGAACTTGAATGCTATAAAAAGAATGTTGAGGAATACGGTATTCGACTTGATAACAGAAGTGAAACCACAAAAACCGACTGGCAAATGTGGTCAACAATGCTGTTCGATGATAAAGAATACACAAATATGGTTGTTAATGCCATGTGGAAATTCCTTTGCGAAACTCCCGAGCGTGTTCCTTTCACTGATATGCCCTTTGTATCAAAGCCCTTTATGCGTTCTTTTATTGCAAGAACGGTTCAAGGCGGCTTGTATATAAATATGCTTAAATTTTAATTTTCTATATATTTTTTAGGAGGATAATTATGGAAAAGGTAAAAATAGGTTGGGCCAAAAACGAATATTCCTTAGATGTGCCCTGCAACATTAACGGCCAAATGTATATGCGTCGTTCACAGGGTATTCACGATCCGCTTTATGTAACGGCTCTTGCAATCGATGGCGGCGAAAATCAGGATGCAATTATTTTCTGCGCTATTGATATGACCGTTCTTCGCGGCGGCATTATTCAGGCAACCGTTGACTATATAAAAGAGCATCGTCCCGATATTCCCGCAGAGGCAATCATTATGAATGCCACTCATACTCATACATCAATGGATGTTACAACAAAGTTAGAGAAGTTTATCGACGGTTCACCGCTTTATAACTCAACCAAAACCGTTCCTCATTTAACCAACATAATTATTAAAACCGTTATCGAAGCGTGGGATAACAGAAAAACCGGCGCCGTTGCTTATGGTTACGGCTATGCCGTTGTTGCTCATTCTCGCCGTGTTGTTTACTCTGTTGATAAGGGTAAGGTAATCAAGACTATTGATACTCAAAACGGTCACGCTGTTATGTACGGCAAGACAAACGACCCCACATTCTCAGGATATGAAGCAGGCGCAGATCATTTCCTTAATGCTATGTTCACATTTGATGAAAACGAAAAGCTTACCGGTATGATCATCAATATTCCGTGCCCCAGCCAGACTTCCGAACACTTCCTTAAACTTTCCGCAGACTATTGGTGTGAGGTTAGAAAGGGTGTTGAAGAAACATTCGGTGAAGGCGTGTTCGTTCTTCCGCAGTGCGCTGCAGCAGGCGACCTTTCACCCCGTATTCTTCACTATAAGAAGGCTCAGGAGCGTAGAATGGCGCTTAAATACGGCCTTGTATATGATTTCCGCACATGCGGTAAGAACCTTGACGAAGAATATAAAAAATGTATGGCTGAAAGATATGATATCGCTGAAAGAATTCTTGATGGCGTTAAGGATGTTTATTCTTGGGCTAAAAAGGATATTCAGTCTGAAATTGCCGTTCGTCATGAGCGTATGGACACCGAGGTTTCACGCAGAATGATCACTCCCGAAGAGGCTCAGGAATGCAGAGATAACCTTGAAATGTTAAAAACTTATACCTTTGATACCGAAGGATTAACCGAGTTTGAAATCAACAAGCAGAAAAACAAAATTTCATCTGCTGTTTCCCGTAATAAGGTTGCTCTTGAAAGATATGAGGAGCAGGATAATAACAGAACTATCCCCACAATTCTTCACGCTGTTCAGATAGGTGAAATTGGTTTCTGCACAAACCGTTTTGAATATTATATGGACTTTATGCATCGTATTCAGGCAAGAAGCCCGTTCATTCAAACCTTTGTTGTTCAGCTTGCAGGTTGTGAAGGCGGTTCATATCTCCCGACAGAGCGTGCAAATGCAAATAAGGGTTACGGCTGCACTCTTTTCTCAAACCAGGTAGGTCCCGAAGGCGGTCAGGAGATTGTTGAAAAATCTCTTCAGATGCTTGAAAACCTTAAAGCAAAGGACGAAGCATAATATTTCATTTTGAAAGGATATCAAATGAAAGACTTTATTCCGAAAAACACCGGTAATGTAATAAAAAAACAAAAGCAAGAAAAGAAAACATTATGGCAGATAATAAAGCCTATGACAGGCAAGGAAAGGGCAGAATATATTTGGGAATATTATAACTGGACCTTGTGGATTGTGCTTATTGTCGGCATTGTGCTTTCAGTCGTTATAACATCCTATGTAAATAAAACAACAAAGGTTGTAATATCCGGAACGCTTGTAAATCTTGATGTTTCAACCGATGGTTATAAATATTTGGTTGATGATTATAACGCGCTTCATAAATTGGGCGGTAGGCAAAGGGTTGATTTTGGTATGACCAATTTCAAAAACTTCAAAACCGCTTCGGATATAGAATCTAATTATAATGCTTCTATATCGGTTGTGGCATCGGCGGCGGCAAAAACGCTTGATTATTGCATTTTAGATCAAACCGGAATGGAATATTACTTAGGCCATGAAATATTTATGGATTTAAGGGATATTTTAACCCCTGAAGAAATTGAAAAATGGAAAGATTCAAGACTTGTTTATGCAAGAGAAGAAGATTCTGATGAGCCGATTCCGGTTGCCCTTAAAATAACGGATGAAAAGTTCGTTAAGGATAATCTCGTTTCATTTGATGATGTTTATATTGCTTTCATTGTATCAACCCCGAAAAAAGAGATGTGTCGTGATTTTTTTGATTATTTGATGGCATATAAATAAAATGTTTTAAAAAATGCATCTTCGGTAATACTTTTATCAGTATTATCGGAGGTGCTTTTTTATGTATCCAAATAAGGTTACGATATGTGGGGTAGATACCTCATCATTGCCGGTTTTGAGTGAAAAGGAAAAAGAAGGTCTTTTGATCAAGGTTAAATCAGGAGACGCATTAGCAAGAAGTACGCTGATCAATGGGAATTTAAGACTTGTTTTAAGCGTTGTTAAAAGATTTCAAAGCCGCGGCGAAAACCTTGACGATCTTTTTCAAATCGGCTGTATCGGTTTGATTAAATCCATTGATAACTTTGATGTATCGCAAAATGTTCGCTTTTCAACTTATGCCGTGCCAATGATAATAGGAGAGATACGGCGGTATTTAAGGGATAATAACGCGGTCAGAGTCAGCCGTTCCATTAAGGATACTGCATATCATGCGATGCAAGCTAAGGAACGGCTTATGAGCAAAAATTTAAAAGAGCCAACTGCCGGCGAAATTGCAAAAGAATTAGGCGTTTCAAGAGAAGAGATTGTTATAGCGCTCGAAAGTATCGTTGATCCGGTTTCGATTTATGAGCCCGTTTATTCCGATTCGGGCGATACGGTATATGTTCTTGATCAGCTTGGTGATAAAAATGATGACCTAAACTGGCTTCAGGAAATCGCGTTAAAAGAGGCCATAAAAAAATTGAGTGATAGGGAAAAAATGATACTCTCCCTTCGGTTTATGCAGGGTAAAACTCAAATGGAAGTTTCCGAAGAAATCGGGATTTCCCAAGCGCAGGTTTCTCGCCTTGAAAAAAGTGCAATATATAAAATAAAATCTTGATTTTATATATCCTTTGAATTATAATTTTTTCAAAAGGTTGTGAAAAAATGGAACTAAATGGATTAAGAATAAATTTTTTAGGCGATAGTATAACCGCCGGGGCAAAGGCAAGCGATCGCGACCGTCTTGACTATGTTCATCTTATTTCCGCAAAAACAGGTGCTGTCTGCCGAAATTACGGCGTTGGCGGAACAAGGATTTCAAGGCAGGAAAAACCCGATCTTGAACACCCGCGCAGAAATCTTGATTTTTGTTATAGAGCAAAGATAATGCATCCTTTGGCTGATGTTGTTTTCATTTTCGGCGGAACTAATGATTACGGTAGCGGAACGGCAGAACTCGGAACTGATACAGATAGAACTCCTTACACATTTTACGGCGCTTTGCATTATCTTTATTCTATTATAAAAGAGCGTTATCCCGGTGTGCGTGTTATTGTTGCCACGCCGATTAAAAGAGCGGTTGTTGAGAAAAAGTACAGGAAATTACGCGATTACGTTGATGCTGTTATAAAGGTTGCCAATCAGTATAATTTTACAATTCTCAACCTTTATGATATGGAAGAGTTGGATTTTCATAACAATGTAAAGCTTCGAGAAGAATATCTTGATCCTGACGGTCTTCATCCCAATGATAAAGGGCATGAACTGTTATCAAATGTTATAATTGATTTCTTAAAATCTGTGTAAAAGATGGGTGGAAACAATGGAACTTAAGGGGATAAAAATAAATTTTTTGGGCGATAGCATAACCGCCGGAGCAAAAGCATCTAATAGAGAAAAGTTAGGCTTTGTTAATCTAATAGCCGAAAAAACAGGTGCAATGTGCAGAAATTACGGCGTTAGCGGAACAAGAATTGCAAGGCAGGAGAGTTTCTTTTCAACCTACCATCATAACCTCGATTTTTGTTATAGGGCAAAAATCATGCATTCATTTGCCGATGTTGTTTTTATTTTCGGCGGCACAAACGATTTCGGTCACGGCTTGGCAAAGCTCGGAACCGATGCAGATAGAACACCTTACACTTTTTACGGTGCTTTGCATCATCTTTATTCTATTGTTAAAGAGCGTTTTCCCGGCAAAACGGTTGTTGTTGCAACTCCTATCAGAAGATGTATAGACGAAAGAAACGGCAAAAAAATGCGTGATTATGTTGATGCAATAATTAAAGTTGCAGGAGAATATGACCTACCGGTTCTTAACCTTTATGATATGGAAGGTATGGATTTTCTGAATGACAAGGCACTTCGCGAGGAATACCTTGATCCTGACGGTCTTCATCCCAATGATAAAGGGCATGGACTGTTATCAAATGTAATTATAGATTTTTTCAAGTCTTTATAAAACATAAAAACTTCCCCTAAAGAGGGGAAGTTTTTTATATCAAAGGGGAAGTCGGTTATTTTAAAGATAAATCTGATCTATCGCCGAAAAACAAGGATATCCTTATTGCCCCTGCATTATTATATGCAGATGTTATTTTATCGGTGATTTTCTTATAAACAAAACACCTAATGTGTTTCTTCCGCAATGAGATGAAATGGTGCAGGAAGCACGAGTCTCAAAAACCTCTTTGAAAATGCCGGTTTCTTTAACAAGATCAACAATAACCTTTGTTGATTCTTCGTCAACTCCCGCATGGGTGACAAAAGCACGGTCAGTTATAATGTCATCACGGTCTGCCAGGCGTTGATTAACATATTGTTTAAGAACTTCCATATACTTTCCGCGATACTTTTTGCCAACGCCCATAACGCCGTTTTTAACTTCAATGCAGGGTTTAAGTTTAAGAAGATTTGCTCCGAGCATCGAAAGGGCAGAGCATCTGCCGCCTTTATAAAGATATTCAAGTGAATCGATAACAAATGAAGCGTCAACACAAGGAATAAGTTTTTCGGTTTCGCTGACAATTTCTTCCGCGCTCATTCCGGATTTTGCCATTTCTGCTGCTGCCAACATTAAAAGTCCGCCGCCGGTTGAAAGGTTTTTGGTGTCGATAACATAAACATTACCTGTTTCTTCTGCGGCAAGTCTTGCGTTATTGTAGGTTGAGGACATATCGGAGCTTATGGTGAAATGAATAACCGTATCGCCGTCTTTTGTCATCTCTTTGAAAAACTCTTCGCAATCACCTATGTTTGTTGCGGTCGTTTTAGGGAGTTCACCGGTTTTCTTATGATGCTCATAAATTTTTTCCGGATCTATATCAATACCATCGCGAAATGTTTCTCCGCCGAGCGTAATACCAAGCGGAACCGTTTTGATATTGTATCTTTCCATAAGAAGCGGACCTAAATCCGTTGTACTGTCACTTGTGATAAGTATTTTATTCATATTAAGTGCCTCCATTTCATTCTATTATAACATCATCGGTTTTAATTTACAACCGCATTTTAACTATTTGTAATTATTTGTAGTTTGATTTTAAGAAATATTGTGATAATATATCATTTGTGGAAGAAGGGATGAATATGGGTGAACAAAGAAAAAGATTAAATTTGCCTTTTATTGTTACGGCGGTTATTCTTTTAATCGTGCTTATTATATTCGGGATTTTTCTTATCAGTTCCTCATCCGGTAAAAACAAAGAATATGAGGATAAAATTTCGGATTATAAACACCGGCTTGAAGAAATAAAAAAAGAAAATGATTCTCTTAAAGAGCAAAACGAAAGTCTTCTTCAAGAAATTGAACTTAAAAAATCCGGTCAGGCAGAAACGGGTGTTTGTTATTTGACCTTTGATGATGGACCGTCTGAAAACACCCCTCAAATTCTCGATATTCTTAAACAATATGATGTAAAAGCCACTTTTTTTGTAATTGGTGCAGGAAAAAGAGAATATCTTAAAAGAATTGTTGATGAAGGCCATAGTGTTGGCCTTCATTCACTTTCACACAGATATGAAAGTGTTTATGCAAGCCCCGATGCTTTTTATCAGGATCTTGCCGGTATCGCCGATATCGTTAAGCAGGAAACAGGAGTAGATTCAAAAGTTATTCGTTTCCCCGGCGGTGCATCAAACACGGTAAGCAAAAAATACTGTCAGGGTATAATGTCAACCATAATTCCCAAGGTTGAAGAAATGGGTTATGCTTATTTTGATTGGAATGTAAGCTCAGGTGATGCCTCAAAGGCAACGCCGGATCCCGAATTTATAAAAAACAATGTTCTTGCAAATTCGCAGGGTAAAGATAATATTTGCGTTCTTATGCATGATGCCGCGCCAAAAACTACAACCGTTGAAGCATTGCCGGGCATAATTGAGGGCTTAAAACAGATGGGATTTACTAAGTTTAAGGGACTGAAAAAATCAAGCCCTGTATTTCATCAAGGTATTGCAAACTAAGATCGGAGTGTTATTTTGAATATAAAAGCTTATGCGAAAATAAATCTTTCGCTTGATATCGTCGGCAAAAGGGAAGACGGTTATCATCTTCTTGATAGTATTATGCAAACGGTTTCTCTTTTTGATAAGGTCAGCGTAAAAAAAGCGGATACCGTTTTGGTTTCATCTTCTGATGAAGCTCTCTGTGGCGAACAAAATATCGCATTCAATGCTGCAAATAAATTTTTTGAATACACCGGTATTTCCGGCGGAGCAGAAATATATATCGAAAAAAACATTCCCGTTGCGGCCGGTCTTGGTGGCGGCAGTGCTGACGCCGCGGCTGTTATCAGAGCGCTTAATTCAATATATTCTGCAAATCTTGATACAAAAACTCTTTGCGATATCGGACTTTCCTGCGGCGCTGATGTTCCGTTTCTTGTTTGCGGCGGAACCGCGAGGGTAACGGGAATAGGCGAAAATATTGAGCCGCTTCCGTTTTTCAGTGATTGCGGAATTGTTCTTGTTAAAAATGCTCAAAAGGGCTCAACAAAAGAAATGTATCAAAAAATGGATGCAATAAATATAAAAACCGATTATACGGCAAAATGTGTTGAAGCGCTGTCACAAAACTCATTCTTTTCATTCGCAAGTAACTGCGGAAATTCTTTCTCAAAACTTTTTGTTAGCGATCAGCTGATATCCGATTTTAAAAACACAAATCCGTTTACTGTATCACTAAGTGGAAGCGGACCTACATATTTTGCAATCTATAAAAGTAAAAAAGAGGCAACTGTTGCGGCAAATGAACTTAGCAATAAAGGTTATACGCCCTATGTTGCTAAACCGGTTGTTTATTGAATAAAAAATAATGCTTTCGTCAATATTCTTTTTGAATGATTATTTACGGGAGCATTTTTTATGAAAAAAATAATTGAAAAATCCATTCTTTTCGGAACTGTTTTTGCAATAATAATGTCTTTTGCAGGTTTTGATAAAAACTCGCAAGTGTTAAAAAGTGAGATCTTGCGCCTTCATATCAGGGCTAATTCCGATAGCGAATTTGATCAGCAGTTAAAATTAAAGGTTCGCGATGCGATATTGAATGAAACAAGTGATGTATTTGTTAACTGCTCCGATTATGATTCGGCCATACTTAAAGCGCAGGAGAATATTGAATATATAAAAGATATTGCAAATAAAACCGTTATGAAAAACGGATATTCATATTCCTGCAAAGCAGAGGTAAAAGAGGAATATTTTAACACAAGGGAATATGATAGTTTTACACTTCCTGCCGGCAGATATAAATCAATCCTTGTTGAAATCGGAAGCGGAAAAGGGCATAACTGGTGGTGTGTTGTTTTTCCAACTGCCTGTATTTCGGCTGCAAATGAAAAAGAACTAAATAAAATCCCCCAAAAAGATAGCCGGGATATAGCGTTAAACCCCGAAAAATATGTAATTAAGTTCAAATTTGCCGAGCTTTATGAGAGCTTAAAAAATAAACTTAAAAAATAATTTCAAAAAATTGAAAATTTTACTTGCATTTTGGCGTTTAATATGATAATATCTTAATGTTACGAATATCATTGATTGAAAGAGGTGACAACGATGAAGGAAGGTATTCATCCTAATTACGAAGAGACCACTATTAAGTGTGCCTGCGGTGCGGAGTTCAAAACCCGTTCCACCAAAAAAGACATTCGTTTGGATATTTGCTCAAAATGTCATCCGTTTTTTACTGGAAAGCAGAAATTGGTAGATACCGGCGGACGCGTTGACAGATTCAAAAAGCGCTTCGGTATGGAAGATAATAAGTAATTTGTCGCATTTCCGCAACTGCATTTTGCAGTTGCGGTTTTTACTTTTTCGGAGGCGATTATTTTGCAGGAGTATAATACTGTTTTTGAACAATCAAAAGGCGAATACACCGAAAAACATTCAAAATTTTTCGCAACGCTCTGCCATGTTGAATCAGAGCAAGAAGCTTTTGATGCTTTGTCCCGCGTGAGAAGTGAAAACTTTGGCGCAAATCATAATACTTATGCTTATGTTTTAGCGGATAATTCCGCTCGATTTTCCGATGACGGCGAACCTCACGGAACAGCCGGCAGGCCCATTCTTGATTTAATAAAGGGCAGCGGCCTTAAAAATATTATGATTATTGTAACAAGATATTTCGGCGGTATTCTGCTTGGAACAGGTGGGCTTGTTAGGTCTTATTCAACCGCCGCAAAGGAAGCACTTGAAAATTCAAAAAGGGTTAGAATGTGTGAATGTGCCTCATATAGCGTTCCTTGTCCTTATTCAGATTATAAGGTTCTTCAATCTGTAATTGAAAAATATAACGGATTTATTGACGATACTGTTTTTGCGGATAATATTACCATTAAATTTCACACCCCTTCGGAAAACTGTTCGGGTTTTGAAGCATCACTTCTTGATACATTTTCTTCAAAAATATCAGCAAAACTTGAAAAAACGGAAATTTTGCCGATAAGTTTGTAAATTTTAGTGGAACTTGCGAAAAAAAGTTCAATATAGTTATTAAAGGATAGTCGGAGGTGTTCTATGCCAAGCGTCAGAGAAATCAGTGAAGATATTGAAAAGCAGATAATGTCCGAGTTTGCAACACTCAGCACAAACACAAAGGGCAGGGCGGTTTATGAGCCTGAATCCGATCTTCGCACGGCCTTTCAACGTGACAGAGATCGTATTATTCATTCAAAATCTTTTAGAAGATTAAAGCATAAAACTCAGGTGTTTTTATCTCCCGAATCTGATCATTACAGAACACGCCTTACTCATACATTGGAGGTAGCTCAAATTGCAAGAACGATCGCAAGAGCATTGCGACTGAACGAAGATTTAACCGAGGCTATCGCCCTCGGTCACGATTTGGGGCATACACCGTTTGGTCACGCAGGTGAAAAAGCGCTGAACCAACTTTATTCCGACGGCTTTACGCATTTTGAACAAAGCATTAGGGTTTGTCGCTTTCTTGAAAGAAATGGCAAGGGACTGAATTTGACCGCTGAGGTGCTTGACGGTATCTTGCATCATACAAAGGGTCAGTGGCCTGCAACTCCTGAGGGAAAAATTGTCAGAATAAGCGATCATATCGCCTATATGAATCATGATATTGATGATGCGATTTCCGCAAATATTATTTCCGAAAGTGATATCCCTGCGGAAATTACCGAGTTTCTCGGTAATACCAAAAGCCGCAGAATAAACGCCCTTGTTAAATCGGTTGTTGAAAACAGCGTTGGCAATGATATTAAAATGGATGATGAAACAACCGTTTATTATGATAAATTAAATGATTTTTTGTTTGATAGCGTTTATTTCAATAATACCGCAAAATCGGAAGAATCAAAGGTTTTCGGTATAATTGAAGGTATTTATAAGTACATACTTTCTCATACAGATATTCTAAAATCCGAATATGCTTCGGTTATGGAAAAAGAGGGTGTGGAACGCGCGGCAGTCGATTATCTATCCGGCATGACCGACCATTATGCAGTAACATTTTATAAGGATGTATATATTCCTAAATCATGGAAATTATAATTACTTTAAGAGGTGAAAAAACATGAGAATTCCGGAAGAAATTATAAATGAAATTAAATACCGGAATAATATTGATGATGTTATTTCACCCTATGTAAATTTGAAAAGAAGAGGCAAAAATCTTGTTGGCCTTTGCCCGTTTCACGGCGAAAAAACGCCTTCCTTTACGGTTTATCCCGAAAATGGATCGTTTTACTGCTTTGGTTGCGGAGTCGGCGGCGATGTTTTCACTTTTATTAAGCTTATCGAAAATCTTGATTATGTTGAATCAATAAAACTTTTGGCTGAAAAAAGCGGCGTTGCCATTCCTGAGAACGGTTATGATGATTCGTTTTCAAAACTTAAAAATACAATTTATGAAATAAATCGCGAAACCGCAAAATTTTACCATAATTATCTTATGTCCGATGCAGGTAAATGGGCGCTTGATTATTTAACGGGACGCGGTTTATCAATACAAACCATAAAGCATTTTGGATTAGGCGCCGCGCCGGACGGTTGGGATAGTCTTTTGAAGCATTTGTCATCTCTTGGCTTTTCTTATGCGGATATGATTCAGGCAAATGTTATCGGAAAGTCGCAAAAGGGCAGTTATTATGATAGATTTCGCCGCAGGGTTATGTATCCTATAATAAACATTCGCGGTAAAATCGTTGCGTTCAGCGGAAGAAAAATGGAGGATGATACAACATCTTCCGGTAAATATGTTAACACATCGGATACTCCGGTTTATAAAAAAAGTGAAAACCTTTTTGGTATGAACTTTGCAAAAAATCACGGCGATGAAAGAATAATCCTTGTTGAAGGAAATATGGATGTTATTTCTCTTCACCAAGCGGGATTTCAAAACGCGGTTGCCGCTTGCGGAACGGCGTTTACGCCGGAGCAGGTCAATCTTATTTGCCGTTATACAAATGAAATAATACTTACTTTCGATTCTGATAATGCCGGTAAAAAAGCGGTGGCAAGGGCCGAGGAACTCCTTAAAAATACAGGTCTTAACATCAAGGTTTTGACCGTTCCCGACGCAAAGGATCCCGATGAATACATAAAAAAGTTCGGTGCAATTAAGTTTAAAGCTTTAATAGAAAATGCCGTTTCCATGACGGAGTATAATCTTTTATCAGCGGCAAACGGCGTTAATCTTTTAAGCGATGAGGGTAAACTTAAATATCTTTCAAATGCAACGTCGGTTATTGCCAAAAACCCGAATATAATGGAAAGAGATTATTATATAGGCAAGCTTTCCGATAAATTCGGTATTTCAAGAACGGCGCTTGAAGCAAAGGTTAAAGAGCTTCGTCGAAGTGAGCGTAAAAAAATCATAAAACGCGAATTTGATGAAATTTCAAGACCTAAGTTTGATAAATCATCCGTAAATCCCGAAAAACGCCTTTATCCTGCCGCAGTTAACGCGGAAGAGGCGGTCATTGCAGTTCTTATGCAGCATGGCGATCTTATAGAACATTCGCTGCAATCAATCAAAAGCGATGAAATGCTTTCCTCGTTAAACCGAAGGATTTATGCAAAAATCGGGGAATTTTATAATATGGGGCGAAATATTGATATTTCCGCTTTTGGAGATATTCTTTCCACCGCCGAAATGGGATATTTAACTGCTCTTGCCAATAGTGAAAAAGCCGAAAAAAATCCGCGTAATGTTTTGGATGACAGTATATCGGTCATTAAATTGCAAAGGCAAAAAAAGGATATAAAATCGGTTGACGATATGTCGGTTGGCGATTGGGCAGATAATCTAAAAAAAATGATAGAAAATAAACAAAAGGGGAATTAAAATGCAGAAGGAAACAAAAAAGAAAACTCAAAAGGAAACAGTTGTCGAAAATGAGATTAAAGAAGTAAAATCGAAGGCAAAAACGGAAGAAAAAGAAAATAAAGAAGTAAAAAAGACCGCTAAAAAATCTTCCAAAAAGGCAGAACCCGTTAATGAGGAAACAAAAAACACCGAAATTATTGACGAGTATGTTGAAGATGATTCTAAAAAGGATTCTTTTGATGAAATCGAAAATGCTCCTGATGACCTCGAAGAATTGTTTACAGAGCCCGAAGTTCTTGATCTTGATTTTGATGAAGAACCAACCGAGGAGGATCTTAAGCTTGAAGAGGTAAATGTTGAAAACCTTGATGATAGTCTTTCGGTTGAAAATATGTCGCTTGATGATCCTGTTAAGGTTTATTTGCGCGAAATCGGCAGAGTTCCGCTTTTGTCAACTGAGGAGGAAATTGAGCTTGCCAAAAAGATCGATACCGGCGATGAATTTGCAAAGCAACGCTTAACAGAAGCAAACCTTCGCCTTGTTGTTTCTATCGCTAAAAAATATGTCGGCCGAGGTATGTATTTCCTTGATCTTATCCAAGAGGGAAATGTTGGTCTTATCAAGGCCGTTGATAAATTTGACTATACAAAGGGATTTAAGTTTTCAACCTATGCTACTTGGTGGATTAGACAAGCAATAACCCGCGCTATTGCCGATCAGGGAAGAACTATGCGTATTCCTGTTCACATGGTTGAAACAATAAACCGCCTTAAAAAGGTTCAGATTCAACTTCTTCACGAAAACGGATATGAGCCCAGCGATGAGCTTATTGCTGAAAAAATGGATCTTCCGGTTGAGCGTGTAAGAGAAATCATTCGTGTTGCTCAGGAGCCCGTTTCTATGGAAACTCCGATAGGCCCTGAGGAAGATTCTCGCCTTATGGACTTTATCCGCGATGAGGATGCACTCGCTCCCGATGATGCGGCTCTTAAAACCATTACAAGCGAAGATCTTGATTCTGTTCTCCGCACACTTAATCCCCGCGAAGAGCAGGTAATTCGTTTGCGTTTCGGTCTTAAAGACGGCAGATGCCATACTCTTGAAGAGGTCGGCGAACAGTTTGAGGTTACAAGAGAGCGTATCCGTCAGATCGAAGCTAAGGCGCTCAGAAAACTTCGTCACCCCGTAAGAAGAAATAAATTTGAGGATAAATAAGAGATAAAAACAATGGAATTCACATATATTACTAAGGGAACATGCTCAAGAAGCATAGATATAAAAATCGAAGATGAAACACTTGTTGAGGTTTCGTTTTTCGGTGGTTGCAACGGAAATCTTCAAGGTATCAGCCGCCTTGTAAAAGGTATGAAGATTGATGATGCTATTGTTAAACTTGAGGGTATAAACTGTAACGGAAAGGGAACTTCCTGCCCGGATCAGTTGGCAAAAGCCCTTAAAAAATACAAATCCGAAAAGGGTGAGTAAATGCTGTTTGATGAAGATATAAAAATTGCCGGCGATAAGCCTTCAAAAAGCGTTAATGCCGATACTAATGCTGATGTTTTGAATGTCAGTGCCGCTGATATAGCAAAGGCGAAAGAAATCGGCAAGTCAGTTGCTTTGCAGTTTTTGAATGATACTAACATTACTGATAATGAAAATCTACACGATCCGCAAATGGTGCTTCAACGCCGATTATTGCTTTCTTTCACAGCCACTGTCGGATTTGAAAACTTTATTTGTGATGATTCTCTTTCGGGAATTGCTCAGAAGAGTTTTCTTGATACGATAAGACTCAGCAGTGAGGATCTTTACCGCTCATCTTCAGATACGGGTGCGTTTTCGTTTTATTATCTTGCTTACCGTAGGGGAGATGATACCGAGCGCCGCATAGGTCAAACCTTTGCTATGCTTTGCTCTCATGACGGCGACCCTGTTTATCAGGAACTTGGCGAAGCTCTTTATTGTTGGTTCTTATCGGTTGTCAGAAAAGCGGTTTCCGCAAACGAAATGTAGCATATATTTTCCCCTTGCCGAATATATTTCGGTAAGGGGAGTGTTATTATGCCATATATTTATTTAAGTCCTTCAACGCAGGAATTTAATCCTTATGTTATAGGCGGCAGTGAGGAGTATTATATGAATCTCATAGCCGATGCTATGGAGCCTTATCTTTACGCCTCCGGTATTTCTTTTTCTCGTAATACACCGCAAATGACAGCCGCGTCATCAATAACCGATTCAAACTCAAAAAAAGTGGAGCTTCATGTTTCTCTTCATTCAAATGCAACTGCATCAGGTGAAGGAAAGGTAAGGGGAAGTGAAGTATATTACTACCCAACGAGCGTAAACGGAAAGCGAATGGCTGAAATCGCGGCAAATAACTTAAAGTTTGTTTATCCGCTGCCCGAAAGGGTTAAAACTGTTCCGTCAACGGCTATCGGCGAGCTCCGCCGCACCAAAGCTCCTGCGATTTTATATGAATTTGCATATCATGATAATATTGATGATGCTTTGTGGATAAGGGATAATATAAACAGGATTGCGGCAAATGTTGTAGTGTCAATTTGTGATTATTTCGGAATTCCTTTCAAAACTTATAAATAATGCTTGATTTTATTATCCGTCTGTTGTATAATACATATCGTTGGTCACGCCGGTGTGTTGGAATTGGCAGACGAGACGGACTCAAAATCCGTTGCTGGCAACAGCGTGTGGGTTCAAGTCCCACCACCGGCACCAAGAATAAAACCTCACCCATTTGGGTGAGGTTTTATTGTTAGAATGATTTGTGGGACTTGAAAAGCCGTTAAGAAAACAGTCCGGTGGACTGTTTTTAGGCGTGGGCGTGTAGGCGCAACAGTTGCGCCGTAGCAAGTCCCACCACCGGCACCAAGAATAAAACCGCACTGTAGTGCGGTTTTTCCTTTTATTATGCGGGTTTGTGCTTCTTTTGTTGAGTGCAATTATCTGTAATTAACAATAAAATATATTAAAAAATATAAGTGAAAGTGCACACGAGGTGCACACGAAAACACTTAATTAAAAAAGATCATTGATAGTTTCATCAAAATGAATAAGGGAGCTGTTAAGCTCCCTTTGTTTTAATCTTTCAAAAAATCATCAATGGCTTTTTTTATTACCTGCGCCTGAGGAACACCGGTTGCTACTCATTTTTCTTTGAACGCCGCGGCGGTTTCCTTAGGAACTCTAACCGATATCCGCCATTGTTATAGCTCCTTAAAAAAGTTTATTATTCATAACATAATTGTATAATTCTTCTGATGATGCGCAAATTTCTTTTGGAACACCGTAGGAAACTGAAAATTTACCACCTTCATTAGATATCGTCCATTTATTTTTATATTCTGTTACAGTATATTTCTTCTCTTGCTTTTCGATAACCATAATGTCCTCCTATTGATATTTTGAAAATATATGATATAATCTCAGTGGGAAGGGCTTTCGCCCCTCTTGGTGTTCTACCACCATTTTATTGCTGTTATCAAAGCGGCTATAGCAACGATAACTTTGATTATTAGATCAGCAATTTGAATGGTGGTAGGTTTTTTGCTTTTTACTTATTCAGTATAATATTTTTATTGCTAAATTTCAAGGTAATTTTTTTATTTAACGCATAATAGGGGTGGTTCTTTATGGAAATTATTACATTACGAATAAATAATAATTCTGTTGACTATTTTTCCTTTGGAAAAGGGGAAAAAGCGTTTGTTATCATTCCGGGACTAAGTCTAAAAAGTGTTATGAAGTCTGCCGATGCGGTGGCTGATGCTTATAAGGATTTCGCTGAAAAATTCACGGTTTATGTATTTGACCGCGCGAAAAACATAAAAGATGGATACTCAATAGAAAATATGGCTGATGATACTGCATGCGCCATGCAAAAATTAGGCATTTCGGGTGCGTGTGTGTTTGGCGCTTCCCAAGGAGGAATGATCGCGCAGATACTTGCCGCAAAATATCCGCAGCTTGTTTCAAAATTGTTGCTCGGATCAACACTTTGTCGTATGAATTCAACTGCAACGGCGGTTATTGGCGAATGGGTAAGCTTGGCTGAAAAAGGCGATGTTGTGGCGCTTAATAAAAATATGTTCAATAAAATATATTCAAAGGAACTGCTCGATAGTTTAGGTGATAATCTAATGTCTCTTTTAGCAGACGGAACGAAGGAAGAAGTAGCACGACTAAAAATTTTGGCACAGGCATGTCTTACTTTTGATTCAAGCGCAGAACTTTCAAAAATAAAATGCCCCGCTTTTGTGCTTAGTGCATCGAATGACCGTGTTCTATCAACAGATTCTTCAAAAGAGCTTGCCGAAATGCTTGATTGTCCGATACATATTTTTGAGGGCGGACACGCGGTTTATGACGAAGCGCCTGATTATAAAAAAGTAATGCTTGATTTTCTTTCTTGATAAATAATATACCTTATTGACATTTATTCTCTAAAAGGGTATAATACTTGAAGTTTAATTGCTTTGCGGGTATGGTGGAATTGGCAGACACGCATGATTCAGGTTCATGTGCGAAAGCATGCAGGTTCAAGTCCTGTTACCCGCACCAAAACTCCCCGGTCGAACCGTTTTTTGTTTGATCGGGTTTTCTTATATGTAACAGGACTTGAAGCTTAAGAAGGCACAAGGCGTTTGGAAAAACAGTTCGGGGAACTGTTTTTAGCATTGTGGTGTGAAGGCGGGTACCGAATGCAGAGCATTGGGTCGCCAAGCAGTGCAGATTTGCAGCGCAAATATGCGTCCTGTTACCCGCACCAAAACTCCCCGGTCTATCAATTATTTAGTAGGGGATATATGTTATGATTAAATCATTAGTTGTTAGTTTGGGTTATTATATTATATTAAAACAAAAAAGTTAAATATTT
>JAZUJA010000130.1:0-6224 GCA_045642495.1 Acutalibacteraceae bacterium | reverse complement strand
CGCAAAACGCCAAGCTTTCGGGGAACGGTTGGCGAGTCCGTGGGTAACGAGCGTCAGCGAGGCGAAAGACACGAAAGTGTCTGAAAAAGTCCCTTTCAGCGCGCCATTAAAAAGCAGTATCAATTCGGTACTGCTTTTTTTGTTTTTTATACAAATAATATCGGACTCGAACCAAGGACGGTTTTGCATAAAAAAAGCGGATGCATAACGCATCCGCTTTTCAACATTATTTTGCCTTCCATCTTTTAAGTGTTGGAAAATGTTTAGTACAATGCTCTTTCATCTGCTCATTAGTCATACCTGCCTGCGCGCCGAACTGAGAACACATATCAATATACTCTTCCATTGAAACCTTATCAATGAATTCTCCGTTTATATAACAGTATTTGCAATAATCTTCACTTACAGAACCGTCTTTTTCAGTGCCGAGCACTTCCCTGCTTTCAATCGGCATACCGCAGCTTTGACATATTTTATTGCTCATATTTTTACACCTAACCTCATTTTGATTTAGATTTGAATAAGATATTAAACACAACGAAAAGCATTGTAAACAACAAAACCGAGCCGACTAAAACTGCAACCATAGCGCCGAGGGAAACATTATGACCGAAAAATGCCAATTTGCAATCAATTGCTTTTTTCATTTCCAACACGACTTCTTTCGGGAAGCCCGATTTATCCATTTCGGCAAAAACACCGCGGAGCATGTGGTTTTTTATAAGCGCTGTTCCATAAGTTCCGGGCAGGAAGGAAAGCACCTTTTGAAGCGTTGTTGAGAAATTGGATATCGGCATATAAGCGCCGCAAATAAATCCGTAACCTGCGCTGATTATCGTGCCGACCGCTGATGCCTGACCTGCAGTATTCAAAAAGAAATGAATGCAGGATGAAAGCGCCGTGCCGAAAAGAGTGAGCATAAACACATCAAAAACAACGCAGAACACATCGGATACCGACAAATACCAGCCTTTTGTTGTAAGATACAAAAAGCATACTGCAAGCGCCGTAAAAGTTACAATAAGCGTGCTTAAAGCTGAAGCCGCGAAATATGATACCGCAATGGAAGAACGCTTAACGGGCGTTACCCTTAAATCGCGGATAGTGCCGTTTGCCCTATCATGAATCATCAGCAGGTTTGCGCAAAATGAAACCGTAACGCAGCTGACCGCAAGAAGCGATGCGATAAGCTGACCGCCGACAGTGGCATCAATGAGCTTTTCTTTAACGGAAAATGTGCTTGGAATAAAAGACATAAAACTATCCTTATAAACCTTTGAAAGAAATGTTCCGTAAAGCACAAGAAGGATAATAGGCGTTATGAGTGAGGAGAAAAACATTCCTTTATCCTTGAAGAAAATGCGAAGATTTCGCCTGGTTAACTGACAAACAGTTTTCATTTTTCATTTCCTCCTTCAAGCGATTTGCCCGTAACGCTTAAAAAAACATCATCCATTTTTCCTTTTATTATTTCATAATCGTTAAAGCGATCGGGATGAGCCAAAATAAGCTTTGTTGCGGCATTTGTATTGGGAACGAGAATTCTTACGGCGCCGTTTAACTGCTCGGTGGGATAACCGAAATCCGAACAATCGGTTTCGCCGTAAAGCGTTATATAATCCCCTGTATATTTATTTTTAAGTTCAAGCGGTGTTCCCTGCGCGGCGATTTTTCCGCCGTCAAGAATAACGATATAATCCGCATCGGCGGTTTCTTCCATATAATGGGTTGTTAAAAAAACAGTCATACCGTTTTGCTTTCTAAGGTCATTTACAACCTGCCATAAAAGCTTGCGGGTTTGCGGATCAAGACCGGTTGTAGGCTCATCAAGGATCAGAATTTCGGGATTATTTATTAAAGCACGCGCGATATCAACACGCCTGCGCTGACCGCCCGAAAGCTTGCCGACGGTTTTGTTCAAAAGATTTTTGAAATCAAGAAGTTCGGCAAGTTCACCGAGCCGTTTTTTAAAAGCTTTTCCGGTTATACCGTAAAGCGAAGCGCGGCTTACAAGGTTATCACGAACGGAAAGCTGCTGATCAAGAACAGAATTTTGAAAAACAACTCCGATTTTTTCGGTTATTTCGGCAAATGATTTATCAATATCCTTTCCGCAAATCGTAACCTTTCCGCCGTTTCGCTCAAGCTGACCGCACATAATAGAGATGGTTGTTGATTTTCCGGCACCGTTTACACCTAAAAACGCAAACAACTCTCCGCGTTTTACGGAAAAAGAAAGATCATTCACGGCATGAACATCACCGTAAAATTTATTAAGATTTTCAATTTCAATAATTTTATCCATTTTTATTTCCTCTGTTTTTTTTCAAATAATAAAGCCTACTCACAAACGATATAATAATGAACCGCCCTTGCAGACAGTTCACATAAAAATTACAGATCAAGAGAAGTTACACGATTTGCAGGGGTATATGCTTCATAAACAACACCGGCAGAATCAAACATTCGCTTAGAGGCTTTTGTTCCGTCTGTTTCGGCATACTTATCCGAATAATAAACTATTCTTTTTATACCTGACTGAATTATTGCCTTTGCACATTCATTGCAGGGGAAAAGTGTTGTATAAACCGTAGCTCCCGCAACAGAACCGTTATGACAATTTAATATTGCATTAAGTTCGGCATGGCAAACATATAAATATTTAGAATCAAGTCCCGGTTCCTTACCCCAGGGATATTCATCATCATCGCAACAGTGAGGCATACCGTTATATCCAACTGATAAAATCTTTTTATTTTCATCAACTATGCAAGCGCCGACCTGCGTTGAAGGATCTTTACTGCGCAAAGCAGAAAGCAGCGCTATACCCATAAAGTATTCGTCCCATGAAAGATAATTTTCTCTTTTCATTTATAACACTTCCTTTTTGATGTTTTAATAATTTTACTATAAATAAAATTTTTTTGCAACAAAAAAGAAAAAAGTCTCGGAAAAATCCGAGACCTTAAACTTCATAATCAATGATTAGACAGCTCTGGTAACCTTGCCTGAACGCAAGCAACGGGTGCAGACATTTATACGGCGCGGAGAGCCGTCAACAATAGCCTTTACCTTTTTGACATTCGGCTTCCAGGTTCTGTTAGAGCGTCTGTGCGAATGGGAAACCTTAATTCCAAACTTGATTTCCTTGCTGCAGATATCGCATTTTGCCATTAGTTGCACCTCCTTTAGGATTTGACCGCGAACGGTCTATATAACATAGCAAACAATATAATAACAGAAAACTTCAATAATTGCAAGTGTTTTTTTAAAAAAATTTCTGGGTATTGACTTTATACCGCCAAAACCTTAAAATTAAGTAAACAATAATTATTCGGAGGCGTTAATATGATCCACGAAAAATTCAAATTATGGTGTGAAAAAGCCGTTGAGGATAAAGATCTTGCCGCTGATCTTAAATCAATGGAAAATGATGAAGAAACGATGAAAGAAGCGTTTTATAAAGATCTTGAATTCGGAACAGCCGGCTTACGCGGCGTTATAGGTGCGGGAACAAACCGTCTTAACGTTTATACAGTCGGAAAAGCCACACAAGGTCTTGCAGCTTATGTTAATTCTATTTCCGATAAGCCGAGCGTTGCCATTGCTTATGACAGTCGCATTAAATCTGATCTTTTTGCTTATAAAACCGCCGGCGTTTTTGCGGCAAACGGTGTTAAGGTTTATATTTATAAGGAACTTATGCCCACACCGATGTTATCATTTGCTGTAAGAGAATTTGGTTGCGATGCCGGTGTTGTTATAACGGCAAGCCACAACCCTGCTAAATATAACGGTTATAAAGCATACGATTCAACAGGATGTCAGTTAGGACCCAAAGCCGCTGACTATGTTCTTAATATAATGAACAATGTTGATATATTCGAAGGCGTTAAGTGCATTGATTTTGAAGAAGGCGTTAAGTCCGGTATGATAGAATATATCGGCGAAGATGTTATAGATAAATATTTATGTGAAGTTGAAAAGGCGCGTGTTTGCAAGGATATTGACCTTTCGGCTCTTAATGTTATCTATACTCCCCTTAACGGAACTGGCAACAAACCCGTTAGAAACATTCTTTCAAAAATCGGCGTTAAAAATGTTACGGTCGTTAAGGAACAGGAACTGCCGGACGGCAACTTCCCCACTGCTCCTTATCCGAATCCCGAAATCCGCCAGGCATTTGAATGTGCGTTAGAGCTTTCAAAAACCGTTGATGCCGATATTCTTCTTGCAACCGATCCTGACTGTGACCGCGTTGGTATCGCAGTTAAGAAAAACGGTGAATATACATTGCTCACCGGTAACGATGTTGGTGTTTTGCTCTTCAACTATATTTTAAGCAACCGAAAAGCACAGGGCACTTTACCGCAAAATCCCGTTGCGGTTAAAACAATTGTTTCAAGTGAACTCTGCAAACCGATCGCAAAGGCATATAATTGCGATTTAATTGAGGTTTTAACCGGTTTTAAGTTTATAGGCGAACAAATCTCCGCCTTAGAAGAAAAAGGCGAAGAAAACCGCTATGTCTTCGGATATGAGGAAAGCTACGGATATCTTGTTGGCGCGCATGCAAGAGATAAAGATGCCGTTGTGGCTTCAATGCTTATCTGCGAAATGGCAGCTTATTATAAACAGAACGGATTAAACCTTATTGATCAGCTTGAAAATATTTATAAGCAGTTCGGTTTTTATCTTTCCGTTCAAAAGAGCTTTACCTGCGAAGGTATTGCAGGCATAAAAAAGATTGCCGATACTATGGAAAGAATAAGAAAAAATCCCCCTGCAACATTTGCGGGTCTTAAAGTTTCTGTTTTCAAGGATTTCGGCAACTCCACCGCAACCGAAATTGAGAGCGGAAAGGTAAGCACCATCGACCTTCCGAAATCAAATGTTTTGGGCTTCTATCTTGAAGACGAAAGCGTTGTTCTTGTTCGTCCGAGCGGAACAGAGCCGAAAATCAAGCTTTATATAAACGCTGTCGGCAAGTGCCGCGATTGCGCATCAAAGCGCCGCGATGAGCTTGAAAAAGCCGGCGAAGAATTGCTTGATTTATGAAAAACTTGACGATTATGTGATAATTTGTAAAATAAAAAAAGAAGACAATTTACCAAGGGGCTTTGACCCCACGACGGCTATCAACTCAGCTGACGGTAAACTGTCTTCTTTTTTATTTATTTGATTTTAGTTCATCGATATAGGATATAACGCAGTTTTTAAGTTTATTTATGCTTTCTGAGTGTGATTCGGCAGGTGCCATACCCATTCCGAGTTCGCGGATAGTATTAGGTTCAAGCGGAACGCAAAGTGCCTCATCCGCTCTGCCGCGAATCATAAGCTCTGCCATAATGGATAGACCGAGTCCCCTACCAACCATACGGATAAGCGTTTCATCATCAACATGAGGTGTTTTAACGGCGGTGGATATACCCGCACGCTTAAAAGCGGCATTAACATCAATATCAAACTTTCCGTAAGGCATAAGGAATTCCTGCCCCTTAAAATCCGATATAGGAAATGTTTTTCTGCTGTTTATAGGATAGTTTTTCGGCAAAATGGCATACATGGTTTCATCATAAAGCGGCGTCCATTCGCAATTTCCGTAATTCTGTTTACTTGCGAAAATTACATCGGCTTTTCCCTGTTCTAACAATTCAAACGGTTCAAGTGCATGATCCACCATACGAAGATCAACATCAACGCCCGGACAAATACGGCGAAAGCGGTATAATATTTCCGGCATCCAATGCATTGCCATACTTGAATATGCGGCGATACGAATTGTTTCGTTTTTATTCTTTTTAACCTCATTTATTCGGTTTTCAAGGTTGGCATTTGCGCGAAGAAAATCACGAATGGCGGGCATAAGTATCTCCCCTTCTGCCGTTAAGGAAACGCCGTTATGCGTGCGCTTTATAAGCTGAACGCCCATTTCTTTTTCAAGAGAATTAACAAGATGGGTTAGTCCGGATTGAGTATAACCTACAACCTCCGAGGCGCGGGAAAAACTGCCTAGATCAACAGCGGTCAATAATATTTCAAGTTTTTTTGCGTCCATTTTTTCTCCTCTTTATAATGGTATTACATAGGGTATTACATTTTGTAATATAACTATTATATACCGTCTCTTTCCTTTTCGTCAACCCTATTTTATAATAGTTTTACAAAATACGAAACGAGGCTTACTATGAAAGCAAAACAATTAACCTTAAAACAACGAATTC
>JAZUJA010000129.1:0-7183 GCA_045642495.1 Acutalibacteraceae bacterium | reverse complement strand
ACGATGAAAGTTAAACTCATTAAATTTTTAAGAGAAGAAAAAAGATTTTCCGATGCTTCCGCCTTAAAGCAGGCATTGGAAAATGATATAAAAAGTGCTATGTCAGGAGAGGAAAAATGAAAAGAAAAATAACATTATTTTTATCCATAGTTCTTGCGGTTTTGTTTATAGGACTCACTTCCTGCAGTCCTATCGACACCACCTCCGAAACATCCGAGCCGGAAAACAAATATGCAAACATTAAAATCCCGGAAATTAAATCCGATGATGAAATAATGCCCACATATTTTGACATTAGCCTTTATGATGAAGAAAATTATGCTGATATATATCTTGGAAAGGATTATGATCTGCGTTTCACATATTGCGGAAATGAACTGAATCTCCCAACATCTTTTGATGATATGAAAAAGCTCGGCTGGAAGATTGCCGAAGGTCAGAATTGCAATGAAAAATCGCAAATTCTTGCCGGAAAAAAGATGACCGTTAATTTTATTAACGACTATAATAACATTCTGTCTGCTGTTTTTTATAATTCATCAAACTCTTCTGAACTTCTTGAGGATTGCGATCTTGTAAGATTTTCTGTTAATGAAAACAGGTCGATAAATCCCGAGTCTGCTTACGGTCAGTTCTGGCTTAACGGAATAACAAACGATGCGGCTATAACCGATGTTATTGCGTATCTCGGAAATCCTTCTCATTTTCATTCAGAGGGAAGCGGAAGATATTATCTTGACTTTTTCTTTAACGAAAAGGATAAAAGAAATAAGATAACCGTTCATGTTGATACTGAAAATGACTGTGTTATCGGGATTGAATATTCAAAATATGATTGAAAGGAATAAAAAATGAATTGTTGTTTTGATTCTGCGGACATTCTTATTCCTAATTGCGATTTGGAAAAATGGGCTTGTATCGCCTGCGATCAATATACTTCTGAGCCGGAATATTGGCATGATGTTGAAACTTTTGTCGGCGATGCGCCTTCGGCTTATAATCTTATTTTGCCGGAATGTTATTTGAAAACCGATAACAGTGCCGAAATCGCAAAAATAAACGGCAATATGAAAAAATACTTAGATGCCGGTGTTTTCAAAGAATATAAAAACGTAATGGTGTTTGTTGAAAGAACTGATTCAACCGGCGCGGTTCGAAAGGGGATAGTCGGCAAAATATCACTTGCCGATTATGATTATTCCGTTTCATCAAATTCGGCTGTAAGGGCAACCGAAAAAACCGTTATTGAGCGAATTCCTCCTCGCGTTGCCATAAGAAAAGATGCTTTGCTTGAAATGCCGCACATAATGCTTCTTTTTGATGATATTCAAAATGTTGTTATTAAAACGGTTGAGGAAAGCGCAGATTCTTTTCCCATTTTGTATGATTTTGATTTAAGCTTCGGCGGCGGTCATATAAAGGGCAGACTTATTGACGAAAAAACTAAAACTAAAATCAAATCTCTTCTTTCACAAATCGCCGATAAAAATGCCGGATTTCTTTTTGGCGTCGGCGATGGCAACCATTCACTTGCAACCGCTAAAGAGTGCAGTAAAATAAATGATAATCCGCTTTCAAAATATGCGCTTTGCGAAATTGTTAATATTCACGATGCTTCGCTTAATTTTGAACCGATTTACAGAACTGTTAAATGCACCGACACCGATAAACTTATAAGTGAGTTTAAGGCGTTTTGCGAAAATGAAATAAAGGGTGATAATGTGCATAAATTCACCTGCGTTTCAAATCACGTTGAAACGGAAATCACGGTTTGCTCAAAATTCAATCTTCCGGTTGCAACCTTGCAGTATTTTCTTGATAATTCTTCATTTGCAAAAGAACTTGAAATTGATTATATTCACGGTGTGCAGTCACTTAAAAAATTGTCCTCAAAAGAGAACACGGTCGGTTTTTTGTTCGAGGGTATGAAAAAGCAGGATCTTTTTCCCGCAATCGTTAACAACGGCTCTCTTCCGCGAAAAACGTTTTCAATGGGACATGCAAACGATAAAAGATTTTATCTTGAAGCGCGCCGTATAACATTATAAAAAATAAGATTTATATAAAAGGGGATTTTTTTATGAAACTTAAAAGAATAGCAGCATTGTTAACAGTTATGCTTATGCTTATCGGAATAATCGGTACAATGCCCGCCTTTGCCGCAGGACTTACAATTTCCGCAAAATCCGGCGAGATAAAAGCAGGAGAAAGCATACATATAACCGTTGATATCAAATCCGAAGTTCCGATCTATAAGGCGGAAATATCGCTTGAATATGATAAGTCGGTTTTGGAGCTGACCGCTGTTAAAGGAGCTGGTCATAAGTCTGTTGAAAATAAGGTCACCGTAACCGATACACAGCTTTCAACTGATTCAAAAAATGTTAATAACGGATCTTATATATTTTCTTTCAAGGGACTGAAAAGCGGCTCGTCCGAGCTTAATATTTCCGGCTTTGCAGAAGATAAACAGAAAACCAAGCTTAATGCAACAGCTAAAGCAGAAGTAAAGGTCTCGGGCGGAACAACAACACCTTCCGCGGCAGATGGTAAAAAGATTACCATTGACGGAAAGGATTATTTGCTTTGCGTCAATCCTTCACAGCTTGAAAAATACAACGGTTATCAGGTAGCTGAGGTTGAATATGATGGCGCAAAAGCTGCGGTTTTGCAGGATGAATCTAAAAAGCATACCCTTTATTATCTTGTTGATGATCAAAATAAGGGCGCTTTCTATGAGCTTGAAAACGGAAAATTTGAAATCGCAAAATATATTGTTTCAAACTCAAACTTGTATCTCATCGTAAAGGACGAAAACTTTGTAAACTATCCCGCAGGATACACTTCAAAAAGAGCGAAGTTTGATTTCGGCGAGATTAACGTTATAGGATTTTCGGATGAAGCTCTCTCCGATTTTGTGTTTGTTTATTGCTATAATAACGGAAAAACCGGATATTATCGTTATGATATGGCTGAAAAAACTATTTCCCGCGCACCTGAAATGAGCATATTTGTTTCTAAAAATAATACCGATAAATCAAATAATATTTCCGGAGTTTTTGATAAAATGAACTTTTCCGGAAAAATGTTTATTTTGGTTATCGGCTTAACGATAGTTTGCATTATCGTTCTTGTAGTTCTCTTTATAAAAAGAAAAACAAATTATTCTTATAATGTTGAGGACGATCTTTTTGACCTGGAAGATGAAAAAGAGGAGTCTGCAGAAAAATGAAAAAAGTTATTTCTGTTGCATTTTCAGTTTTTCTTTTTATAATCTTTTCTCTTAATGTTTCGGCAGAAAAAGGCTTTTTATCCTTTTCCTGCTCTTGCGATAAAGAAAAACTTTCGGTCGGGGAGGATGTAACGGTAACCGTTTTGTGTTCCGGTGAAGAACAATTAAAAAGCATAGGCATCACGGGTGTATTTGATGCGGAACTGTTTGATGTTAAATCTTCTGAGTGGTTGTGTGTCGGTCAAGCCATTTCTGCCGGTTTTGATGAGCATATAATGGCTGTGGCGGCATTCGCCGATACAGTTTATCCAAAAGATATTTGCGAAAACGGTGAAATTTTTCGCTTTGTGTTGACCGCAAAGAAAAATTTAGATAATTCAACTGCCGAGATTGATATTAAGCCGATAGTGAAAAATAAATCACATCAAGTTGAAACAAAGACGGCTTCTGCTAAAATTGCTTTGTCGGGTGAAACTTCCGGCGGAAATGATGCCTCGGCGAAATCAGATGTTAAAAAATCAGATTCTTCAAAAACTTCAAGTTCGGCTTCCAAAAAAAGCAGTTCTTCAAGTGCTCAAAAACAATCCGCAAGCGATGATAACTCAAAAGTTGAAAACTCGAAAGAGGCTAATACCGAAAGCGAAAATGTTGATGTTCAAAAGAAGGACCAAAAACAGAAGAAAAGCAAAAGTATCCTGTTTATTATAATAGGAACACTTATCTTAACATTAGGTTTTATTGCCTTCTCTGTCATTTCAAAAAAACGATTCGGCAAATCCAAAAACAAACCTGATGATAAAGATTTTGATAATGTTGATTTGAAATAAGTTAAAAAGGGTCGATTTTTCGACCCTTTTTTATATTTTTTCTATTATTTTATTGACTTTTTATTACTTAAAATTTATAATGATTTATGTAATTTTATATAAGGAGATATAATTATGGACAATTATCTTAATTATTCTTATCAGCAATTAAAAGATTTCTGCGAAGATGCTTTCCCCAAGTTCGGTTATTCCGAAGAAGAAGCAAAAATCATCACCGATGTTCTTCTTCTTGCCGATCTTTACGGTATTGAATCTCACGGAACCCAGCGTCTTGTTCGCTATTATAAGGACATTGTTAAGGGCCTCATCAAGGTTGGCGTTGAGCCGGAAGTTGTTTTCGAAACTCCCGTTTCCGCTGTAATTGACGGTCACGATGGCATTGGCCAGGTTATCGGTCATAAGGCAACTCAGCTTGCTATTGAAAAGGCAAAGAAAACCGGTATCGCTTGCGTTGTTGTAAGAAACTCAACACACTATGGTATCGCAGGTTACTATGCAAAGATGGCTGCTGATCAGGGCCTTCTCGGTATTTCTACAACAAATACAACCGCTATCATGGTTCCCACCTACGGCAGAAAAGCATTGCTCGGTACTAACCCGATCGCTATTGCTTGCCCGGCTGATCCGTATCCCTTCTTCTTCGATGCCGCAACAACAGTTGTAACAAGAGGTAAGCTTGAAGTTTATAATAAGCTTGATAAACCGCTTCATGACGGTTGGGCTATTGATAAAACAGGTAACGGCAGCACAAATGCCGCAACAGTTCTTTCAAACATTGCAAATGCTGAAGGCGGCGGAATTCTTCCTCTCGGCGGCATTTCAGAGGATAGCGGTAGCCATAAGGGTTACGGTTGGGGCGTTGTTGCTGAGCTCTTCTCTTCAATTCTTTCTCTCGGCACCACCTCTGATCAGACAAATATCGGCGGTAAGGGCGGCATTTGCCACGGCTTTATCGTAATCGATCCCAAGATCTTCGGCGATCCCGAAGCTATCAAGAAGCATTTCTCTGAGTTCCTTGATAAGCTCCGCAATTCTCCCAAGGCTGAGGGTCAGGAAAGAATTTATACCCATGGCGAAAAGGAAATTGCCGCTATGGCAGACCGTATGAAGAACGGTATCAATGTTAATAAGAATACAGTTGCTGAAATGCGCGACTTAGCTCAGTACTTAAAGATGGATGTTGTTAAGTATTTGGGTGAAGAAGCCCTCAAGATCGAAGGCAAAAAGAGCATTTACGGTTAATCTCAAAAAACATAAAGAAAGCCGACCTTTAATTAGGTCGGCTTTTTGTTATGCTCTAATCAATCCAAAATTTTCTGACTTTGTTTCCGTTTGGCTTTATTTTGAATGTGTCATGTAATCTGCCTTGTTTATAAAAATCATAAAGCACGGCATAGAAAATCTCGGTGTATGGCTTTAAGTATCCCTTTCCGGTCGAGTATTTGCAGTCGATAGCAGGCTGCGTCCATATTTCGCTCCAATATTTTCTTGTTGATAACTCATCGATGTCAAGCGCCGTTTCTTCTGTGGCTTCGCTTAAAAGCTTTTCCATATAATTGTATGTAAATGCGTAAGCGCGGGGAGGAATCGGCTCAACCTTGAAGTTTTTATATCTTAAAGGCTCAACCTTAAACGAGCCTGCTTTTAGCTTGCAAACCGCGGCTACGGGGGCTGAAAATACCGTTAAATCATCGGCATCGTCAGGCAGTCCTAACGCACTTGTTGAAAAGAAAGATTCACCGTTTCCAAGCGCTATCGTGCAGGGTCGGGTTATTCGACTTATCGTTATTGCGTCCGGTTCGGTCGTGTTAAGGCAGGATATTACTATATCACCGGGAATATCATCAAATGCCGTGTATGTCGCTTCGCTAACGCTCATTCCTTTTTTAACAAGATCGTTTATATAATGCGCATAGGATTCGGCAGGGTGAAAATGATTTCCGTTAGGGAGCAAAAATTTATTATTGGAATTCTCGGTTTCTGAGAGAATTTTATCGCCGCGATTAAAGAATTCGGTCATAATTTCGGTTTTGCGCGCTATGTATTCGGGCGTGTTTGTCTGCTCACCCGTTCCGTTAAGAATAACGGCTGTGTTGTTATCGGGGCTTATAAACGGATGTGAAAATTCGGCAAATTTTCCGCTGGGTCTTGAATGGATAAAACCTATATTGCCGGGTAAATCAAGCGCATCTGTTTCATTAAGCAAGGTTTCAAGGTCGCCGAAAACCTTGCGCATATAAAGCTTTCCGTCCGAAATGGTTGCAATTCCGGTGCAAATGCCGCCGTCAATAAACTCCTGTCGGCGCAGCATTTCAATAATGATCGGCGCCGCCCGTCGTGGACCAACATATCCTGCTATCTGACACATAAATATACCCCTTTTTAAGTATTTATCGGTTTAACCGTATATATTAAAAACTGTATTAAGTTGTTTGTCAATACATTTCAATCAATCCGTCTGAAATTCAAGATGTAATACACTTCTTTGTATTGACTTACAAGTGTTTTTCCGAATTTGCGGTCAATAACCGAAACATCATTATCAAGAATTTTATATGGAACAACATAGTGATACTGACAGTTCACACCGGGCACCATTAAAATTGAGGCATACCCTTTGTTAAAACTTTCGATCATTGCCTCTCTTGAATAGGGAACAGCTTCAAATTTTTCTATCGGATAAAGCCTGGGCATTGCCGGAAAAATAAAATTACCGCTTTTGCTGAAACATCCCGCCGCTTTTGCCCTTTCGCAAAAAATAAGCGGGTTAAATTTGTTGAAATCGGTTTCTTTTTCAATGCCGAATAACCGCAGCATTATAGACAAAGCAACAATAAGACAACCCGAATCTTTCAAATATCTGAATTTGGCATCGGGATAATTTTCGGCATCAAACATCTCCGTTCTGTTAAAGCGCAAATCATCCTGCGACCATCTGAGGAAATCGTTATCATCGGTATTATAATCATAAGATTTATTATTTTGAGTTTTGCTCATATCGTTTTCCTTTCGCTTAAAAAAAATTCAATTATTATAGCTGCTTTTACAATTGAAACATTTTTAATATACCATAGTTTTTGCCGCAAATAAAGCCCGGATAACAAAATACTTTGTTACCTTAATA
>JAZUJA010000128.1:0-5479 GCA_045642495.1 Acutalibacteraceae bacterium | reverse complement strand
ATGTGTTTTTCGCCGTCAAGATGTTCGCCTATCTTTGGTTTAAGCTCATCCATATCGGGAGCACAAAATACAAATACGTTATCTTCGCCGTTAAGTTCTTCTTTAATATCGTCAAATCTATTTGTATAATCTACAGTCAATACCGACAAGATGTTTAGGCAAAAGGACGCAAGCAGTATCAATAATCCCGCGGTGATTATGCTTCTTTTTGCCGACAAAACGAATATTTTGAAGCTGGACAAAAATTTCCACATACACAATTCACCAACCCATAGACATCAAGAAATCAGTCAGCTTTTGAATTCTTCCTATATCGTCACCGTCATATACTCCAAGGTCACACTCGTCAATAATGTTTCCATCCTTAAAATATATCACTCTGTTTCCTCTAACCGCCGAAGTAACATCATGAGTAACCATGATAATGCTCTGTCCCTCTCTGTTAAAAGATGTAAATACATCCATAACCTCTTTGGAGGTTTTTGAATTCAGCGACCCCGTAGGCTCGTCTGCAAAAAGAACATCCGGATTGTTTATAAGCGCGCGAATTATAGCAACCCTCTGACCTCTGCCCTTTGATATCTGCGACGGGTATTTATCCTCGGTTATTTCCTGCACTTCAACTTTTCTAAAAAGTTCTTTTGCTCTTTGGATGATATCGCTTCGTTTTTCGTTCATCATGTAACCGGCGGTCAAAACATTATCCATAACCGTAAGTTCTTCAATCAAACAGTTTTGCTGAAAAACATATCCGCATTTATTTCTTCTGAATTTCGCCATTTGGTCGGTTGAAAGCTTTGTTATTTCAGTACCCGAAAAATTCACCGAACCCCTCGTGGGAATATCAAGTCCTGATAACTGATACAAAAGGGTTGACTTGCCGGAGCCGCTTGCCCCCATAATTACGGTAAAGTCCTTTTTATAAATATCAAGATTCAAATGTGAAATTATGTGTTGTTCACCGTGTTCCGAAACAAAAGATTTACATAAATCCCTTGTGCTGATTAAAACTTCCCTTTCCATAATTACCTCTTGAAAAAATGTATAAAATATCACATTGCTATTAAATATAGTATCATAAAAGCAATTATTTGTAAAGATAGTTAAGCTGCTCGGAATTAGAATATACAGTTCAGCCAAAACCCGGTGATAATAAAAGCCGACACCTTCGATTGCTCGAAAACATCAGCCTTTTTCTTTTTGTTTTAATCTTTATCCGGTTTTTTGTCCGTTGTGTGCCGGCCATTAAGTAACATTCATCTCGGTATTATTTGCTATTTTTTTTACGCTTTTTGAAGTCTTCGTTAATGCGATCGCTCCAATCACCGAGAGGTTTGCTTTCTCTCATCAGGCATACCGTTTCCGAAACCGCATCAAATACCACCCCAGTACCTTGATGATCTGCATGATAGTTGACCGCACGATCAGCGCCGATGCCGAAATGGTTTGCCGTTTCGACTGAATCAATATTTGCACCGATAAACAAAAATTCCCAACCGTATTTTTCTTTTTGGCGTTCAACCATTTTTTTCACTTCATCACTTGAATACTTATGGCTGGCATTTTCCTGACCGTCAGTTGTGATTACGAACATTGTATGTTCGGGAACATCCTCCGGTCTTGCGTACTTGTGAATGTTTCCAATATGGTGGATTGCTCCTCCTATTGCATCAATAAGAGCCGTGCATCCTCTGACAAAATAATCCTTTTCGGTCATTTTAGAAATTTCTGAAAGTTTTACCCTGTCGTGCAGCACCTCACATTCGTTATCAAAAAGAACTGTCGATACATAACATTCGCCGTCTTGTTTCTTCTGCTTTTCAATAAGTGAATTAAATCCTCCGATTGTGTCCTTTTCCAGTCCGGACATAGAGCCGCTTCTGTCAAGAATGAATACCAATTCCGTAATGTTGTTTTTTGTTTTTTTCATACTGTTTTTCCTCCCAAAAAAATAATGTGATTGTTTAGGTCTTTCAACCTTACAATCACATTATACCTGTTAGTTTGTATCAAGAGGTCGCATGAAAAGCGACAAAATCAGCAACCAAGCAAACTCTGATCAAAAGCAAACAACGCCTCATTGATTTCAAAGATATTATAGTTCTCGTTTGTGATGAAATACTCAATGATGATGTCAAATTTATTGCTATGTGACAGAGCAAATCCGGCTTTCATAAGCATATCCTTTGTTTCGGAAAGCGGAAGTTCAAGTGCGATAGCAAATGCCAACGCTGTTGACTTGCTCGGCTTATAATATTTATCGCTTCTGATTTTTGAAAACAATTTACGATCTATGTTTGCTTTCTTGTAGCACTCCGCATCCGTCATACCTTTTTCATCAATCTTACGAAGCAACATTTCAGAAAAGCTTTCATCTATTCCTTTCAAAACATCGTCAAGTGATGGTGTTTTAGTTGATTGTGTCTTTTCAGTTTTACTGAAAGACGGAGCAAGAAGCTGTGTTTCTCCAATAAATGATGCTGAGCTTTCACAAGGCATCGCCTCGTCAGAAAGTAATGTGCTTTCACCGTCGCTCCTGCGAGCATAGTTAAATTCAAAATGCTCGTCAACATATTTATCATCAATATAGGAGGCAATATCGGAAAACAGTTTCTCGCTTATTTGATAGGATGATTTGTCATAGATAACGACATACACCAACATATCATTATTGATTAGAAATGCTGTAATCTCATCAACGGCAACCTGCAACGCTTGGTCCTTCGGATAGCCGTAAACACCCGATGATATAAGCGGAAATGCTACGCTTTCGCATTGGTTTTCCAAAGCCAATGCCAAAGAATTGCGATAGCAGGAGCGAAGCAGATCTTCTTCACCGTGTGTGCCGTCTTTCCATTTAGGACCAACTGTATGTATTACATACTTTGATGGCAAATTATAGCCTTTTGTAAGTTTTGCCTGTCCAACCTTACAACCGCCAAGTGTCATACATTCAAGCAGCAACCTTTTTCCGGCGGCTTTATGTATTGCGCCATCAACACCACCGCCACCGAGCAAAGTGGAATTGGCCGCATTAACAATCGCATCGCATTTTATTTTTGTAATGTCGTTCCTAATAATTTGTAATGGCAATTAAATCCCTCCCTTCAACATTATACTAAATAATGCCAATATGATCAACTTAGTGCTTTGAAATTGTTATTTATTCTTTTTCTACTTTAATTATTTACGATTTACAAAAAGGTGGGTAGCCATTGCTAGCTACCCACCAAGATTTAGTATTTCTTTATGCTGTTTTTTTCTTTTTCTTAAGAACAATCAAAGCTGTAGCCAAGCCGGCAATTAAGATAACACCGGCGATTGAACCGAAGAACAAAGGTTTATTAATAGCGATTTGTAAAAAGTGAAAAATGGAAAGTCCCGAATGCTTTTGCATTCGGAACTTTTTTGTATACGGAAAACCACGCGATAGTCGCGTGGTTCGGAAAAGGTTAACCGATAAACAAAAACTCCTTTTGTGTTAAAATAGCAGAGACCTGCCAGTCAAAGCTAAAACACAAAGGCAATAAAAGAATACATGTGTAACATTTACCAGAAAGCCAAAACTATTATTTAATATCTCTGAATCCATTTTATATTCCTCTGTCCGAGTCCTCATGTTCGGCATTACTCGTAATTACTATTTGACCGTATTCGCTCCAACGTTAGCATTTATACCGGGCGTTCCTTTGGCTATTGAATTCAAATTTTCGAAATCGTTGAATTCTTACTATTTGACTTTACGGGTGTTCCTTTGCCTTTACTTGAATTATAGTTGCGAAGCATTATTGTAAAACCAATATTGTTATACAGATTTTTTAAGTCTTTAAGTAATTTTTTAATAAAATCACTGTTAAACGCAGGGTTGTTCTTTATCTCAGCATAACAACCTGAAGAATAATCTTTGAAACTCCTGATATTAGATACCTTTAAGTAATTGCCTGACACCGAACTGCCTTTAACATAACTTGCATATAAATCACTCAATTTCTTTAATGTAGGATAGTCTTGCTGTGCTTTTGAAGTATCCAATATATTTTGGAGTGGAGTGTTATGGTCAAGAGATAAATCCGCAAGTCCTTTTGCCATAATTTTTTCATAGCCGTTTGTGCTGGGATTCTCTGTGAACACAAACCAAGAATCTGTTTTACCTATAATTATTGAATTCCCGTTTTTCAAATTATAATCAATAACCAATGTTGAAATATCGCGTAATAATTGTTTATACGATCCTGTGCCATCGATTAAGAATATTGTATCATTAATTGCGTCGGCAAGCAAGCCATGGTAATTACTTTTCAGATTGGAATTGTTAAAAATTAAATTGATAAGTCTGGCAGGGTAAATCATATGATTATAAGCTCTATCTTGTGTAATTAATCGAGCCTTAAATGTTTTGAACAGATTCAAGTTTGAAAAAACAACAGACACACCCGATTGTTGAATATTATGGTTTAAGACTTTATTACTACTCTTATAATCGAAACAATAATTCTGTGTTTCCAAAAAGGTGAAAAATGCACGAAGGCCGCTTCTCCAGTTGCTGACTGTTTTTTTCGTTAAGCCTAATTGCGGATTTTTCGCTTCTTGAGAAATAATACAATCTGAAATGGCAGCAATCAATGAACGCTGACCAATATTGATGTTGTTTGTATCATAGCGTTCAAAAGGATTTTCGAGTCCGTTTTTATTAAACCATGGAACCAATATTTTTTCAATAGCCGGTTTTACATAGTTACGTGCATAATATCTGCTGGTACCTTTTGAATACAATCCACTACTAAATAAATAGGCCTCAAACTCGTCAATAATACTTGAAAAATCCGTCATAATCTTTTCCTTTCACTTATAATTTATTTCTTAGTTTCAATACTCCAGTTACATAATAATGTGGTATCGTTTATATTTCTTTTTTGATAAAGTTATGCAACGGAATTGATTGCAAATTATTAATCGACATAAATTTTGCCATTTTATTTATTGATATACATTATAACATGCTATTTTGTAAATGTACACATTTTTACAAATCATTTTTCAATCGTACTACTTAATCTAATTTCATTATCAGCAAAAGCGTTGATTGTAATCATACCAAAGCTCGGCATACAGTCGATTATGATATAGTCATAATTCTTCTTGACCTCTTGCAAAGCTGATGAATAATACCCTCACCGGGTGGAATTTCCTCATCTTCAATAATCTTTTCCATAAGACTTGAAATGGTTGTTTTGATATCATCATTATTTGGATATCCGCAACAGATAGTTAAATCGCCCTGCGGGTCACAATCAACGAGTAATACTTTCTTACCAATTCTTGCAAGTCGCAAGTTCAAGTCCTTTTAGTACACTAATTTTAAGATTTTTGTGCCTTGGAAATTCGATTTCAAAATGACCTTAAAAAACACGAAAACCCTTGATTTATCAAGGGTTTTCAGCATTTGTGCCTTTTAGGGGCACAGTTATGACCATCTCCA
>JAZUJA010000127.1:0-10329 GCA_045642495.1 Acutalibacteraceae bacterium | reverse complement strand
TGCTGTTGGTGGCGGTTTGCTTTTGGATATGATGTCTAGTGGCGAAATAAAGAAATTAGTTGTCGAAAGGATGAGTTTGCTGATCAAGGGCGTGGACGCAGGTATTGCGGACGAACTTGAGGCGAATCCGGACGAAATTAACGAAGAAGAAGCACGTCCCGAAGATTTGAGTGAAGAAATAGTCAACATCGATTTTGCTGACTATTTAGATTCATTAGAGGAAACCAGTCAAATTGATTTAGATAAAGTGCTCGGCGAAATGACATCTGTTGAATATGGTTGCAAAATCCATATTCACAAAATGCCAGAGGATAAGTTCTTCGTATCCTATATGCCAATGGCTGGTGAAGAACTGAATATACTTCAAAAGAATTTCCTTGGAAAACCCATAGGATATATCTGGAAATTGGGAACAAACGAGTACGAAATTGTTGACTTAAGAAGGTAGTGTTGAAATCCTTGAATAATAAATATACATCCGTTGTTTTTGACGATAGTCAAAAGGGAGTTATAAAATGGCTGTAAGTTACAAGACATTGTAACATATTGCAGAGATAATGGATATTGCATCGAGTTAAATAGATTATTGACAGCAAGTTGTTAATCGTAGAATGATTTGCGAAAACACTATTGCGCAAAAGATTGATGTAAAGGCATGGTAACTGAACTTCCATACGTAATACAACTTGAGGGGTTGCTGTGTCTTTCTACATCTTTCCAAAACCACTTATACATTCTTGTACTGTAAAGTGAAACGGTCCTCAAATCATTGCCGGCACTTGGATGCCTAAAGTAAATTGCGAAATTGCTTTAGTACGGCTATTCGGAGTAAAATCCGAAGGTGCATTGCGCACAGCCGTACTATTTTTTGCAGGATTTGGTAGATTTTGTGTTGACTTTTCAGTTGACTTATGATAAATTTCTTGTAGAATCGGTACCAGGAAGAGTGCAGATTATTTCCTTTCTTCTCATTTTTTCTCCGTTCTTCCCATGACGCCGATTCATGAGGGCTGATATCGATAAGCGCTACAGGCGTATACTTGGGGGATTTGCTTCAAATCATCCGAAAATTCGATGTCAGTCTGTTTTTTTACCCATTCAAATTTCATTGACATATGTTATTTTTGCTGAATGTTATTCTTAGCAACTGCATAAAAAAAGAAAGATACTCATAACTCGAGGGAGAATAATCTCCGAACACGCGCATAGCGTCTCAGCACCAGGATATCTTTCTTTAGTTAGTATATCTTAATTCCTCAAAAAAGTCAACAAAGGAACCGTCGTGTTGACTTTCCTTTAATTTTGTAGTAGAATCAAGGGAAAAAAGAGCAATATTTGAGCATCATTTTTGCAAAATTTGATTGAGAGGAAAATAGTATTGATAAAAACAATAAATAAAGCATAGGAGTTATTAGCGGATTATCTGTTTTCCTTGAAATTCACATTATCAACGGTAATGTATATACTTGGAATACTTTGGGAAGAAAAAGCGACAATGAAAATGCTGGAGTATATAGCAGAAAATCATCCTTTAGACCAAGCCCAGCTCTTATCAACTGCCTTGAAAATTTCCAAAGAATATCCGTGCGTGACGAAAGAAGACGAGTAGAAAAACTTTCATATGGAGGTATTAAGTATGAAGAAATTTACTCCCTACGACAAGTTGTCGAAAAAGAAGCAAAGGGAAATCAACCGCCAGAAGCGCAACACTTGGAACGGACTCAATCCGGTAACAAGAAAAAGCAAAAACGAAAAAGCTTACAACAGAAAAAAGGTCTTGAAATGGAGCGACGACTCATTTCAAGACCTTTTTTTATTACCTATTTATGCAACTAATGAAACAACTTTATACTTATTCATCTTCTTCAAGATCATCGAATAGTTCATGGTTAATCCTCGCTTCCAGGTTGATAATCACCACTGCGGCAATTACGCAAATCATTATCAAGAAGCACATCAGCACGTTATAGAGAGCGGGGTTCAAGTAATCCTTAAAGATCGATAAATACGCTATCATATTAGCGACTGTCACCGCCAACGGCAATGGCGAGAAAGTGGAATAAACAGCGTTTTCCAGGCTGTCTTCGTCGTGGCGGTCTATGATATTTTGAACGAAATTCGGATCATAGCACTTTAAATTCCGATAAATATCAATTCCCATTACCGCCACAAGCACCGGTAGCAGTAAAGCCAAAATCGTCCAAATGCCGTTTATCAAAAGCAAAACCTGTTTAGCTATGGCAATCGTACCGCAAAAAATATTCAGCACATAATAATATCGCAAATAATCCGAAATCTTTTTTCTGTTATTATCTTCTTTCATAATACCTCCGAAATCATCAAGCGGCCGTGTCACCGTCCGAGAAGGATGGTCGGTGAGGCGACCGCCCTTTGGCAAGGTAAATTTCCGTTCCGGCTTTAATTGCCGTTTTAAACACCTCGGCAATCTGCTCGGAATCCATTTTCGCCAAACAGATTCCAATGAAAACAACACCGGTACCACTCATAAAGCAACGCCAAACAACTTTCTCCATCGTTATCCTCCTTCGTAAATTACGGTTTAAAAGCGGCAAGTCTTTTCTTTGGTTTTATTCTGTTTTCTATATACAATTCTGATTTATTCTTTTTTGTTTGTATAGCGCATTTAATACATTACGTGCGCCTAATTCTTATCATTCATTCTGCTCGATATGCTCTTCACAAATCGACTCTACTGTTCCTCCTATCGCACCAACGGTTCCCCCTACAAGGGTTCCGATGGCAGAACCCGTAGTAGCACTTGCCGCCGTACCGGTTGCCGCAAGTGCTGCTATGGTAATCGGTGCGGCAATGGGGGCTGCAACAAAAGCGGCACTTGCACCGACAATTGTAGCGATAGCCCCTCCGATAATACCGCCAAACGTGGCGCCTTCCATTCCGCGCGAAAAAGTTTTCATTCTATCTTCTCCTTTTTTCTTTTCAATTTTTTAAATCATTAAATCCCAAGTATTGTCCATTGAATGCGGTGTACGTCTTGCCCATGGACCCATACCGTATTTTCGAGGCAGTTTCGATTCCAATTCATTGCATTTGCTTTTCGGACAATTCTGCCACGTCACCGAAATACTGTCGCGATTTTCCGGGTTTATGTGTGGCAATCCGCACGACTGATTCATTCCGTAGTACTGCTGCATCCGTTTTTGTACACCGATTTCAGCTGATCCGACCTTCATTACACGACCGTTCAAACGAAGAATGTAAACGCCCGGTAATGCACCGGCCGAACTTGGTTTGGCAGCGTTTTTTAAAGAAGCACGATGAACGTCCGCTGCCGACGCCCGACTTCTGGGCCAGTTAAGCGGTTTGCTCTTAGCCTCGCTGTCAGTACGACGTACGTTTTTTACCTGACCGCCGTAAACCGTAACCAAATCATTTAACTTTTTCGCAATTTTCGGCTGATACGCTTTAAACAATACAATCACCTCCTTAAAATCAAATCTAATCAGTGTCAAGAATTCTCATCAGAACCGGAATTCTTTAACACTGTGGCAATGGCGTCTATTCCGGCAAATACCGTACTAATACCAAAGAAGAGCTCCGAAGCCTCAGCAAACGTAAATGCTGCAATTAGTCCAAACATTCAAATTCACCTCCTTAAGCTGCGGCCGCTTCTGCGGTCGCTTTTTTGATTTCCAGTAACTCGTCACGAGTCAAAGTTTTCTTTTCTTCCAATGCGTGGCAGACAGCCGAATAAACGTGCGGATTATCATAAATCAGCCGTTCGACCCGAGCGTCCAGTTCTTTCAACTTTTCTTCAACCGTGCGTGCCAGCTTTGCCTTCAGCATTTCACCGGGCAAATCGGTCATTCCACGGTTCAATCCGAAGAGGACGGTGTCGTACCCGTAGGCAGCTTCCCGTACGCAGAGGTGGTAAAGCCGTGTGGTGGCGGCTGCAATATCCCGTGAAGAGCCGGTCAGGTATTCCCCCAAAATAACACGTTCGGCAACGTGTCCTGCCAGCAATACGGCAGCTTCGGTTTCCACTTCCGAAATGGATTGTACCCGTCGTTCTTGTGGCACAAAGCGGATGTGCCCATTGCTGTTGCCCTGCGGCATAACCGATGCACCGTACAGATTATCGGGGCAAAGAAACAACGCGGCAAAGGCGTGACCGGCTTCGTGAGCGGCAACGCGGTGCAGCATCGTAAAATCTTCAAAGGGGCATTTTTCGTTTGCACCGAATTCCAACTTATTCAGCGCCGTACGAACGTCCGCTTCGGTAATGCTCGGCACGTCTTTTTCCAAAGCGAGGATGCCGCATTCGTTTGCCAAGCATTCGAGCTTTGCACCCGAAAAACCGCGGGTGTTACCGGCAAGGGTGTTAAGATTGAACTGCTTTTCGGCCGAAATGCGACCGAAATATTCCTGCAAAATGGCGTAACGCGTGTCCTCGTCGGGGGTTGAGATTTCAATCCTGCGATCGAACCGACCGGGACGGATGAGTTCGTCACTCATACAGTCGGCGTCGTTGCAGGTGGCCACCACCAGCACGTCTTCTTCGGAGGAAAGGGCGTCCAGCTCCTGCAAAAGCGTTTTGCGGATACGGTCGTTGTCCTCCATATAGAAGTGTCCCGAAAGACCGGCGATTTTATCCAGTTCGTCCAGCAACAGCACCGCCGGTGCCGTTTCTTTTGCCTGCGCAAAGGCGTTGCAGACAGCCTCTACCGCCTCGTCCTCACAGCAGGTGGCGGCGCGCAGTTCTACCAGCGCAATGCCGTCGCCCGAGATGCTTTTTGCAAGCACGGTCTTCCCCACACCGGGGTCACCGCTTAACAGCAAGCCACGCGGAATACGCACACCGTTTCGGCGGTAGAATTCTGCGTGCTGCAGCATTTCGCGGATGGTTGCAAGTTCCTGTTTTTCCTGCTCGTAGCCGACAATCATTCCCATTCGGTTTCTCCTTCTTCATCATCAGTATTTTCAAAATCGTTTTCGCCCGATTCGTTATCGGGGTCTAATGCACCGGCGGCAATCAGCAATTCGATCAAATCGGTGTTGCCGTCGCCGTTCAAATCAAATAAAGGGTTCATCCCGTTCCCCCCTTATCTGATTTCATCGCAGTCCAGCTCGGCACCGTCAAGGTACTCGTCGAACAGCTCACCGATGGTGACGTCCTCTTCGAACCGGCGCAGGAACTGCAGATACTCGACCAAATTGGCGCAGAGGGAAAAGTCCATTGCACCGCCCAGCTCTTCCACAATGGGACGCAGGGTTTCGGCAAGCTGCCGCACCTCTTCGGGCGTGAGATCGTCGCCTGCAAGGGAAAGCAGCGGAACGACTTCCCGCAGCTTGTCGCCGTGACCGTTGTCGTCCAGGTAGGCGATGATTTCCCGCACGTTTTCCGTGTCGACTTCATCTTCCCAACCGTTTTCGCAGACGTCGTCCATCAGGCAGAAAAGGTAATTTTTCAGCAGATGGGCGGCAATGACCTTAAAGTGATTCGAGTGGACGTGAAGGCTTACGTCATACAAAGGACCCATGCTGATGTAGATGTAGGCAAAGTAGGTGTTCATTCCGATTTTTTCGCGGCCAAAAGTGTTTTCCATAATTTTTTCTCCTTTGATTCGATTCTATTCTTTGAACTCAAGCCCTCGAGCTGCCGTGCAAGAACCATATTATACACAGTAAAACAGCGGTGTCAAGCGTTTTTTTAGCTTTCGGAAGTACTGTCTCCGACGTCGGAAGTCCAGCTTCCGAAAAAAGAAAAATATGTCAGAAAAATGCTCCTGACCCAACACCAAGAGAACGATAATTCATTCCGAAAATCGGGTTGAAAAAGTAAAACCACACAATCCAATCGCAAATTAAAAAGCTCTTGTAAAACAGCTTTGAAACTGTCGTACAAGAGCAATAATTTTTGAAAAAGGTTAAAATAAAAACGGAACCTTCCTCATCATCGACAAAGAAGGATTGAAGCTCGACCCCCAACAGCTCCGCGGCACGTCCCACCACGTCAATGTCGTGGATTCCCTTGAAGCGGAAATCGTACAACGTACGCGGAGTGACGCCCAAAGCGTTCGCAAAGTCTTTCTGGCGGATCCTCTTCTTATAAAGAAGGGAATCCAGCTTCCGACCTGCGATTCTTGCGTAACTCGGAGTGTCCACCCAATTTGTTTTACCCGTTTTTGCCATAAAAATCATCCTTTCGTTTTTGTGCAACACTTATGTGTTAACATTTCTCATACACACTCTGCGAAAGTTCTTTTTAAGGCATTAAAAGTATACCATCGAATTATTAAACTGTCAAGCTAAAAGCCTCTATGATTAATTCTTGTTCCAAATTAATTTGTACGGAATTCCGGGTAAAAAGCAGTAATTCAAAGTGCGGTCATTGATATATTTGTACACTCCTCACCCGATAATCAAAAATGATCACACGGTCACCACATATCCGTCGGCACATCATATCAAGTGCACTCAGGCACTTGAATCGGTATAAAAATTGGTCGCAAACCAATTTTTATTGATTTGCGACCCGGTAATTGAAGAATACTCTATTCTTAAATAAACTTTTCAAAAACACTTTTCAGCAATTGATCTTGATAGCCATGATTATCCGAAACATCATCTTCTGTTAGGGTCAAAAACTCTGCATAAGGTTGAATTTGAGCAGAATTATCCGCCAAATCATAGGCCGATGACAATAACTGATCTTGCGATTGCGATTTACCGTTAATAATCAACAATTCAACCAATTCGTGTCCTTTGACGACCGGAGAGATAGAAAACAAATACTTGTACACCAATTTTGAAAGTTGATGTTTTTTCACCGAATCAACTGTACTGAATTTTGCATCTGCAATGATGTAAATCGGCTGTCCGATATCCTCATTCTCGATTTTAAACACATAATCGGGTGTATAATACTTCCCACGAAAGTCACTTTCGCTGTCATGAGCCAGAGGTATACTTGTATTTCTAAACAGACCTGTTACAGATGAGGGTTTCCCGTCAATGAACGGTTGGTAGTATAAAGTGACTATGCCCGAATCGCTTTCATTTTTGAACTTAAAACAATTATTGTGAGATGTATTTTTATATTTTGCAAATGCGGGCACAACGTACTCGATTCTATCTGCCGATTCCAATTTGTGGTCCTTCAAGAAAAATCTAACCATTTTCAGCAGAACATAGATTTCATATAAATCGCTGATTTGTAAAAAGCTTAAGACAAACTGTTCTTTCTTTAAGGTCATTGCGCCTAATTCAAACCACTGACGAAAGCAGTTATAAACTTGATGGTAATGTGGGATGGACATAAAAATCGCCGACGGTTTCGGAACCCCCTCTAAGATAGCAACACTATTTCCGCCTATCTTAAACAGTGCCGCATAGCTATTAAAGAGTTCTAAGTACTTATCCTGTAAATAAACACATTCTTCCGATACTCTTTTCAGCAAATCTACCGTATTACCATACAAAAAAGAAATAGAGGATACATAACCATCTTTTTCTGTAAAATCAATTTGATACGTCCGGCTGATTCTGTTTGTTTCTTTGACGATCCCCTGTAAAGTGTTTATAATCGTTTTGATGAATTCTAATATCGTACGATTTTCGTATAAATCATAAGTGCGGGCATTATCGAGCAATAAAGTTCTTTCGGGCTGGTAGTTTTTGCCGTTGATACGCACGCCCTTATGGGAATATACAGGTACCATTTCTTCCGGATGGCAAGCCATATACCGAATTGTAGCACTGGAAATAGATTTCAATCTTTCAAAACGATCGATCCGCTCTTCTGTAACAATTTTGAATTTGCTGTTAGTCATAAAAAACCTGTAATTCTTTTCTAAAACCAACAGTATTTCTCTTGCTATGTGCAAGCGAGTTTCCAATGTTTCAACGGAGCTTTCTTTTAGTCCTGCACCAAGTGACGTTTTTGAATTGCCTTGAAACAAAAGACTAAAGTCTTGATTATAAACAAAATCAACCATTCTTTTTACAGAATCAGTGTTATTTTTCGGCACTGCAACCGGAATAAAATCTGACTCAAGGCGAAAACTTTTACCCGTTTCAAAGTTAATACAAACAGCGGCAAACTGAACATAACCAAAATGATCTTGAAGAATCTTTGGATCATCTCTAAAAGTCACAAAATTTAAATCCCTAATATCAGCATCCAAAACCTGATTATTTAATATAATTTCTTTGACTTGATAGGTTTCCGGAAGCGAGAATTGTGCCCGGTATTCACAATCGCTATAAACCGAATACGATGCTTTATGTATTTGCACATTTTCCGCTTCTGAAAACAAAACATCCGGATCATATTCATGTAATGAAATCTTTATCGTTTTCGTTGGTGATTTTTCTTTTGTGGCAGTGAGAGTCAGTAAAGCATCATCCATATCATTCACACTTAAGAAAAGAATTGATAGTACTTCATATTCTCGTCGCCTTTTTGAAGTATGGCTTCAAGAATACCTGCGCACTTCAAGAGATTTTTCCCTTGGCAATACTCACGAAGTTCGTCTAATTGACCTTTAAATCGGTCACCGCTACCAGAAATGTGAGGAAGCATTCTTTGTGCCACCGCATAATCTAATGCGATAATACCGGATTCAATTCCCTTATCTCGTTCAAAAATATCCTGCGCGGCTGACCAATATTTGTTGATAGCCAAAAGAACGCGCGGGCTGATCGCTATGCCCATTGCTTTAAACTGATTTCTGATTTCATCAAATATATTTTTAACAATTGACGACATTTCTTCTTTTTTAGGACCGAATGCCTCCTGTAATGCAGACCACGAAACCGGATTGAATTCCGATAGATTTTCAACGTCTGCCGAAGTGATTTCAAGATTTTCCGGCAGTTTGATGATCCAAGACCTGTCGATCAATCGTGGCGAAAGCACCTCCGTGGTATGATCGTTGTTGATCGTTGCAAAGAAACGCAAATTGCCCGGAATGTCAAACGTATACTCATCACCAAGCGACAATTTTCCAATCGTATCGGTCTGATCGCATATTTTCATAAAATCAGCCCAATAGTATTCCATAGGACTTAAATTTGCTTCATCCAAAAGCATTAAAAGCGGCAAGTCGGTTGATTTTTCCGGCTTGGCTTCGGCGTTTAAGATGCTTAACGCATCAAACAAATCACGATTGTTTTTGTCAAAAGCTTTGGTAATAGGATTGTAGTACCCGATAAAATCCTTTTTTGAGTTCCAGCCGCGCTCTACGGAAACAGAAACATATCTGCTTTGGCAAGGTCCGGCATCGTCTTCCGAGACAGCGATAGATTCAATGCCGAGCACGCGTGCAATAATATCACAAATAGAAGTTTTACCGGTGCCGGGTTCACCGGAAAAGACGGTCAAAAAGCCCTGAGATAAGCAAATAAAGAAATTGCGAATATCATTAGCGTCGTATCCGGGTCTAAAAATCTGTATTTGCTCTACTAAATAGTCTTGCAAATTTGAATCTTCAATTTTCTTCACTTTGCTTAACTGATCGGCTTGCGTTTCATAGTTTTCACTATTTTGGCCATCTTCCCACTGGGCTGCCGCCTGTAAAATTTTGCTTGACAGCATCCCATCGAACGAAATATCGATAGCCTTGTCGGTAGCAGATGACAGGATGTCATCTATTTTCTTGCTTAATTCTTCAATCGAGGATTTTAGTTCATCAAGTCTGCGCTCATTATACTTTATGTCACTCTTTAATTGGTCTAGTCTTTTTTCGTCGTCAGCCTTTCTTTTTTCCAGGTCGGCCGTCTCTTTTTTCAGGTCAACCTTTCTTTTTTCCAGGTCTTCAACCCCGTCAGACGAAGCGCGTACACTCTCTGTTTTTTGATCATCTATCTCGTCAACTTTGCCCTTGCCGGAAAGTGATTCTATATCAGATTCCAAAACGCTTTTTTCAGTCGATAACAGATCGATCTCTTCCTGCAAAGACTTTAGCTCTTCATCTTTTGCTTTGATCTTATCAGTAACAACTTCAAAACCTTGGATGGCTTGCAAAAAATCTCCATTCTTTACAAGCTGTTCAACCAATTCGGGAAGTTTGTTGGACTTTAGAATATTTGAAACAATACCATCGGATAATTGACTGCTAGCAGCTTCGCTTTTCAAACGTTTTTCAAGTGAAAGCTCTCTTGACTCTTGATACTTGGTCGGTATATCTGATGCATATATATACGAGATTTCCGGGCGAATGTTTCCGTCTTTTGTCGAGTCTAAATAGTTTTGGTATAATAAATCCGAAGTAATTGTTTCAAGATATTCCTTTTCAGCAGTATAAGTCGGAGGCCAAGCGGTCTTAGGAAGACAAAGGGCTATGACAA
>JAZUJA010000126.1:0-12546 GCA_045642495.1 Acutalibacteraceae bacterium | reverse complement strand
TGAATATATCTTCAATATTGTTAATTCTAACGGCATTATAGGTCAATTTCCAAGCGGAGTTTACGGACATAAACGGATCGTAACCGTAAACCTTCATACCGAGCATATTAGCGGCATTTGCAACAAGACCGCCGACAGCGCCAAGACCGATAACACCGATCTTCTTTCCCCTGATTTCGGGGCCTACAAAAGCGCCTTTACCCTTTTCGGTCATATTGATAATGGCATCGCCGTTTCCTTTAAGGGTTTTAACCCATTCGATTGAGGGAACAACCTTGCGGGATGCGAGGATAAGCGCACCGATAACAAGCTCTTTAACGGCGTTTGCGTTAGCACCGGGAGTGTTGAAAACAACGATACCGTCCTTACTGCAACGCTCAAGCGGAATATTATTTGTTCCGGCACCGGTTCTGCCTATGCAAAGAAGGTTATCGGAAAACTTTTCATCATGAAGTGATACGGCACGAACGAGGATACCGTCAGGATCCTTAACATCATCGCCGACAGTATAATTCTCACCGAAAATTTCAAGCTTCTGAGGGGGGACGCGGTTATATGTTTTAATCTTATACATAATTCAAGAATTCTCCTTTTCAAACTTTTCCATAAATTCAACAAGCGCCTTAACGCCTTCAATCGGCATAGCGTTATAAATTGAAGCGCGCATACCGCCGATTATTCTATGACCTTTAAGATTTACAAAGCCGGCTTCCTTTGCCTGCTCGATAAACTTTTTATTAAGCTCATCAGAATCGGTAACAAACGGAACGTTCATCAAAGAACGGTCTTCCTTATGGGTTGTGGGGCGGAACATTTTGCTGTTTTCAAGATAAGAATAAAGCATTTCAGCCTTCTTAACATTGATTTCGCGCATTTTTTCAAGTCCGCCGATTTTCTTTATATACTTAAACACGAGGCCTGCGATATAAATTGTATAGCAAGGCGGAGTATTATAAAGCGATTTTGCATCGGCATGTATTTTATAGTTAAGCATTGTTGGGGTTATATCCATTGCGTTACCGATAAGGTCTTTGCGGATAATAACTATCGTAACACCTGCCGGAGCAACATTCTTTTGAGCGCCCGCATAAAGCATACCGAACTTGCTGACATCAATCGGCTCCGACAAAATGCAGCTTGAAATATCGGCAACAAGCGGAATATCGCCCGTATCGGGAATATAGTTATACTTTGTGCCGTAAATCGTATTGTTAAAGCAGATATGAACATAATCGGCATCCGGTCTGAAATCTTCCCTTTTAACCTTGGGGATATAAGCAAATGTTTCATCCTTTGAAGATGCAACTATTCTTGCATCGCCATACTTGCATGCCTCTTCATAAGACTTGGTTGCCCACTGACCGGTTAGGATATAATCAGCTTTTTTATTCTTATTCATAAGGTTAAGCGGAATCATCGCAAACTGGGTTGAAGCACCGCCCTGCAAGAACATAACCTCATAATTATCGGGGATATTCATTATATCCCTTAAATCCTGCTCGGCTTCTTTAATAATGGTGTCATATTCCTTTGAACGGTGGGACATTTCCATAACCGACTGTCCCGTTTCGCCGTATTCAAGCATTTGTTCTGCGGCGGTTTTAAGAACTTCCTCAGGAAGCATTGAAGGACCGGCGCTGAAATTATAAACTCTTGCCATATTCATTTCCTCCGAAATTTATTATACAATGGCATTATATACAAATGAAATTTATATGTCAACACATTTGTTAAAAAATTATCAATGATTTTGTTGAAACTATTGATTTCGGCCGAAAGATTGTTATAGTTTTAACAAAGTCTGTTTATATTTATTGCCGGAAAAAGCAAAAACGACCGATATTTTAATAAATCGGTCGTTTTTTCAATTATTATTAAATTATTTTTCTTCTTCCTCTTCCGGCAGGATCTCGGCGGATATTCTTTCAATTCGCTTTTCATCACATTCAAGAACAGTTAAAAGAATATTATCGAAAACGGCTTGCGCGCCCTTTACAACCTCACCTTCAAGCAGGTCGGTCACAAAGCCGCCGATAGTTGCCGTTCCCTCATCAAAATCTTCATCTTCTTCGATATCAATATCAAATTCATCAAAGAAATCATAAACGCGCATAGAGCCATCCGCCTCATAATGCGTTTCATCGATACAAACAAATTCGGGATCGATATCATCATTTTCATCAAATATTTCGCCTACAAGCTGTTCCATAACATCTTCAAGGGTTAATATACCCATTGTGCCGCCATATTCATCAAGCACCACAACGATATGACAGTTTGATTCGCGCATTTTATCAAGAACATCGGGCAGCGGCATAGTTTTATGCACAAAAATTGCCGGGATAAGCAGATTTCTTATCGAAACCTTTTCATGCTCAACCATTTCTTTGAAGAAACGGTTTGTAAGCAGAATACCGATAATATTATCGGGCGTATCCTCATAAACGGGGAGTCTTGAATAGTTACTATCAAAAATCTTTTGAAGATTTATTTCATAAGCATCGCGGATATCAATCGCCGTCATATCAACACGAGGAGTTATGATTTCATAAGCCGAAACATCGTCAAATTCAAGCGCGTTTTGAAGCAGATCTACCCTATCCTCATCAAGAACGCCCTCATCCTCGGCAATATCGATCATATTTTCAAAGTCATCTTCGCTGACATTTTCCTCTGTGACAGAGCCACTCCAAATGCGAGATACAAGGTTTACAAATCCCATTACAACAAAGGTTACGGGTTTGAAAATAAATGAAATAACGGTTATCGGAACAGAATAAATAACCGATAACTTTTCGGCAAACTGTTTTGCGAAAACCTTTGGCAAAACTTCACCGAAGGTGAGCACCAGCAATGTCATCAAAACGGTTGACACCCAGGCAAAATCCTCACCCAAAAAGCCGATAACGATCACAGTTGCTATTGAAGAAGCCGCGGTATTAACAAGGTTATTTCCTATTAAAATCGCGCTTAAATAACCGTCGAAATCGTCAGCGATTTTAACGGCAAGGCCGGATGAAACGGTCTTTTTTTCTTCAAAAAAAGTTTTAAGCCGCATTTTATTGGCGCCTAAAAACGCAATTTCGCTTGAAGAAAAGAATGCCGAGCACAAAACAAGCAGCAAAATCGCAATATATGACAAGGAATTATTCATCGGAGCCACCTCCGATATCTTCTTCATCGTATATTTCGCCGACAAGCGTTTCAAGAATATCCTCAACCGTGATAATTCCGATAACCTTTCCGTCATCGTTCTTAACAAAGGCAAGATTTCTTCTGTGATTACTCATAAGAGAAAGAAGATCATCAAGTCTTATATCCGGCTTTGTAAAATAAGGATAATCGGTTACAGATGCCAGAATAACACGATTTTTATTTTTGATATATGCCCTTAAAAAATTTCTTATCTGAATGATGCCGCGAACCGTTCCGTCTCGACCGATAACGGGCAGACGCGAATGGGATGTTTCACGAATGATATCAAGAATCTGTCCTGTTTTCATACCCATACTGACGGTTTGAACCTTTTCCCAAGGAATCATAACCTCACGGGCGGTTCTATCATCAAAATCAAGAGCCGACTTCATCAGACGGCTTGTATCTTCATCAAAATCATCTTCGTTTTTGATGTTATCAACAATATCATAAAGCTCGTCTTCAGTTACGGTTTTTTCGGGCTCGATATGACTTACAAAAGGCTTTGTTGCCGCTTTTGAAATGCCGGCAAAGAAAACCGACAGCGGTTTTAACAATTTCATAAGCACACAAAGTGAGCCTGATATCGCCATTGCGAATTTTTCATTGCAGGATCTGGCAAACGACTTAGGCAATATTTCTCCGAAAAGATAAACTATCACCGTTGTTATAAGGGTTGTGACCGTTACAACTACCGAGCCGCTGCCGAGCGCTTTTGTTGCAATAACAACAGCCAGCGTTGCGCAACCGATATTCATAACATTATTGCCGATAAGCAAAACCGAAAGTGCTTCCTCAAAATTATCAAGAATGAAAAGCACCTTTTTTGCCCTGCGGTCACCCTTATCGCATAGACTCATCATTCTTATGCGATTGACTGAAGCAAGCGAAGTTTCGGCTCCGGCAAAATAGCCGCAACCGACAACTAAAAGGAAATAGAGAACGATACTGAATAAAGGAATACTCCCGGGATCGTCCATGGAAAATATCAACTCCTAATCAAAAATAATCACTGAGTATTTTTATAGGCATCACAAACCTCTTTTGTTTCGCCTATCATTTTAAGTTTACCGTGTTCAAGCCATGCGCAGTGCTTGCAAAGACGCTCTATCTGATCGATAGAATGAGAAACGATGATAACCGTTGTGTCGCCCTGCATCATTTTGTTTATGCGCTCTTCGCACTTTTGCTGGAACAAAAAGTCACCGACCGCAAGGATCTCATCAACTATAAGAATATCGGGAGTTGTGCAGGTTGCTATCGCAAAACCGATTCTTGCAACCATGCCCGAAGAATAGTTTTTCATGGGAACATCCAAAAAGTCACGCATTTCGGAAAACTCAACAATATCATCAAATTTTTCATCCATAAACTTTTTTGAATAACCCAAAACAGATCCGTTGAGGTATATATTTTCACGCGCGGTAAGTTCCATATCAAAACCGGCGCCGAGTTCAATAAGCGGAGCTATAACACCGGCGGTTTCAACGGTTCCCTTTGTGGGGCGAAGAATACCGGAAATAACTTTAAGCGTTGTACTTTTGCCGCTTCCGTTAAGGCCGACAATTCCGAAAACATCACCTTTTTTAATATCGAAAGAAACTTTATCAAGCGCTACAAAATCTTCAAAACGAAGCTTTCTTTTAACAATTTTAAGAAAATATTCTTTTAGACTTTCAAGCCGCTCACTGCTCATATTGAAATGCATTTCAATATCGCGAAGTTCAACGGCATTTTGTGCATTTTCCATTATATAACTCCTTAAATATGAAGAATAAACTTATCCTGTGCCTTATTAAACACAAAGGCGCCGAAAGCCAACACGATAAGTGACATAGAAAGACAAATCAAATTTTCCCTAATAGACGGAACGGTGTTATACATAACAACATCTCTGAAATATTCAACATAACGCGTCATCGGATTAAGGAAAACAACCCTTTTTGCAATAGCGGCCATTTTTCCTTCGCCGTCAAATATAGCAACCGGATAAATAATCGGGGTTAAATAGAGCCATACCGTAAGCAACACACTGTAAAGATGCTCGATATCGCGGAAATAAACATTTGCCGCACCCAAAAACAAGCACATACCCATTACAAACAAAAAAGTATATAAAACAGGTATCGGGAAAAGAAGCGTTGTCCAGGTGGGAAAAACGCCCTGAATAATCATAACAAGCAATACCGCAATCAATGAAAAACCAAAATTAACAAGAGAGAAAATGGCTTTTTCCATCGGGAAAATATACTTAGGAATATAAACCTTTTTAATAAGCGAAGCCGAACCTAAAACCGAGAACATAGAATTGACGGTAGCTTCCGAAAAGAATGCCCAAAGTGAATAACCGACAATATAATATGTTGCAAAATTCGGAACCTTTATTTTAAGAAGCAAGCCGAAAACCTGCGTTAAAACAAGCATTGTAAACAAAGGATTAAGTACGCTCCATGCAATACCCAATATACTTCTGCGGTATTTAACCTTTAAGTCTTTTGAAACAAGATTTTTAAGTAACGGCAAGAATTTTTTCATGTCACTAAAAAAACCACCCGATGAGTTTGTAGCCAAAACGGATTCCTCGCTTTTCAATATAATTATTGATATTATATCATTTTCATAATAATAATGCAAGAAAAAACGCAAATATTATAACAGGTGATAAAATGATTTCTGTTTTGATAAGAACAACTCTTATTTATATTGTTGTTACATTTGCTATAAGAATAATGGGGAAAAGACAAATCGGAGATATGCAGCCGAATGAACTTGTTATAACCTTGCTTATTTCCGAAATAGCCGCTATTCCCCTGCAGGATTCAAACCAACCCATATTAAACGGCGTTGCCGCAATATGTATTCTTGTTATTCTTGAAATATCAGTTTCGGTTATAGCGATGAAAAGTCTTTTCGTGCGCAGCCTTATAAACGGCGAATCGATTATTATAATAAGAAACGGAAAAGTTGATGAAAAAGCCATGCGCCGCGTTCGCCTTACGGTTACGGACCTTATTGAGCTTTTAAGAGAACAAAGCGTTTTTTCGATTGAAGATGTTCAGTACGGCGTTCTTGAGGTTAACGGCAGCTTGAGCATTTTGCAAAAAGCCGAAAAACGAAATCTGACACCTGAGGACATAAAACTCTCTCCGAGTGAGAGTGAGATGCCGATTTTGGTGGTTTGTGACGGAAAAATGATCAAAAAATCCCTTGAACTTTTATCAATTTCCGAAAAAGCGCTCAACGAAATAATAAGGAATAATAATTATTATATTAAAGAAATATTTTTAATGACCTTAACTCCATCGGGAAAACCTTATATTGTTAAAAAGGAGAAATAATAATTGAGAAGACTTATTGCCGTTGCGATTTTGGCGGTTTTAATATTGGTTTTCGGTTTTATTAGCGACTGTTACGTCAACGGAACCTGCCGAAGTTTTTTAAGCAAAACCGATGCTTTAATAAAAACATTTGATGCGGGTGAAAAATCAACCTGTGTTAAAAATGCCGATAAAATCAAAAGCGATTTTAACGAAAAAAGAGAAAAACTTGCCTTTTTTGTTAATCACGCGTTTATTGATGATCTTTCAAAACTTTATGCAGAATTACCGGTATATGCAAATAATAATGCAAAATCTGATTTTTATGCAACAGCAGAAAAAATACGCTTAAATCTCAATTCAATAATGGAAGAGGAAGGTCTTCACGCAGACAGTTTTTACTGATTTTTTCGCATATTTTTTCTTTTTTCTATGCATTTTTATTCATTTTTTGCATTTTTGATGAAAATTTATTCATAAATGCTTGACAATATTCACCGGTGGTGATATAATGCAATCCGTAAAACAAAAAGAAAGAGGTCCTATTATGAAAAACCTGAAAAAAATCATCGCAGTTGTTTTAACAGCTGCTCTCTTGTTTGCGTTTGCAGGATGCGGCACAGAGGACACATCATCCACTGCATCAAATGCTCCCGAAAAGTCAAGCGATACCTTGGTTATGGGTACAAACGCTTCTTTCCCGCCTTATGAGTTTGTTGATGACAATAACAAGATCGTTGGTATCGATGCTGAAATTGCTGAAGCAGTTGCTGAAAAAATCGGCAAGAAGCTTGTTATCAAGGATATGGAATTCGATTCACTTCTTACCGCTGTTCAGGGCGGCTCCGTTGATATCGTTCTTGCAGGTCTTACTGTTAACGACGAGCGTAAACAGTCTGTTAACTTCACAGATTCTTATGCTAACGGCAAGCAGGTAATCATCGTTAAAGAGAATTCTGCTATCGCAACCGCTGATGATCTTAAAGATAAGAAGATCGGCGTTCAGTCCGGCACAACAGGCGATATTTACTGCACCGACGATTTCGGTCAGGAAAATGTTAAGCAGTTCCCCAACGGTTCTCTTGCTGTTCAGGCTCTCCTTAACGACCAGATCGAATGCGTTGTTATCGACAACGAGCCCGCTAAGAACTATGTTGCTGCAAACCAGGGTCTTAAAATTCTTGAAACAGAATATCTTTCCGAAGATTATGCAGCTGCAATTTCTAAGGATAACAAAGAACTTCTTGAGCAGGTTAACAAAGCAATGGCTGAGTTAAAGGCTGACGGAACTATCGATAAGATTCTTGCAAAGTACATTAAGGCTGAATAATAATTTCTTATCGGCAATAAACCAAAATAAAACAGGCGGCAATATTTTTTGCCGCCTGTTTATAGTAATATAAAGGGGAAATTTAATTATGAATTTTTTAACACTTGCACAGTGGCTTGAATCCACTGCTCCGGCATGGGTTAAAAACGCTCCTTCATGGTGCCAATCATTTTTATATCAGGTTTATCAAACATTTATTTATCAAGATAGATGGAAGTTTTTTACCGACGGACTTAAAATAACATTTTTGGTAACATTCGGCGCACTCGCTATCGGTATTGTGCTTGGTGTTATTATTGCGATAATAAGAACGGCACATGATAACAATCCGGGAAAAGTGAACGTTATCATCAAAATACTAAACAAAATTTGCACATTATATTTAACGATTATCCGCGGAACACCGATGATGGTTCAGTTGCTTATTATGGGATTTGTCATTATGGTTCCTAAAACCGATAGCGGTATGATAATCTGCGGTATTGTTACGCTTGGTATTAACTCCGGCGCCTATGTTGCGGAAATCGCGCGAAGCGGACTTATGAGCATCAACGCCGGTCAGATGGAAGCCGGCAGAAGCTTGGGACTGAGCTACATTCAAACAATGTGGTATATCATCATTCCGCAGGCAATAAAGAACATTTTGCCTGCTCTCGGAAACGAAATGATTACTCTGCTTAAAGATACCTCGCTTGTATCTGTAATCGCTCTTCGCGATGTTACAAAGCAGGCGCAAAACATTGTTAGTAAAACATATCAAGCGTTTATCCCTTACATCGGACTTGCTCTTATTTACCTTATTATAGTTATTATTATGACTAAACTTCTCGGAATTCTTGAAAGGAGGCTCAGAAAGAGTGACCACTGATAATGTTTTAATCCGGGTTGAAAACCTTAAAAAAAGTTTTGGCAAAATAGACGTATTAAAGGGTATTTCAACCAATATAAACAAAGGCGAAGTTGTGGTTATTATCGGTGCTTCCGGCTCCGGAAAATCCACTTTCTTGCGCACTCTTAATCTTCTTGAACCCCCTACTTCGGGAAATATATTCCTTGACGGAACTGATATAACCGATGAGAAAATCGATATCAATCTTCACAGAAGAAAAATGGGAATGGTTTTCCAACAGTTTAATCTCTTCCCCCACATGACCATTCTGAAAAATATGACCATCGCACCAATGAAGTTGCTTAAAAAATCAAAGCAGGAAGCCGAAGCTACGGCAATGGAACTTCTTGCCAAAGTTGGACTTGCTGATCGCGCATCAGCGTATCCTTCACAGCTTTCGGGCGGTCAGAAACAGCGTGTTGCCATTGTTCGTGCCCTTTGTATGGATCCCGAGGTTATGCTTTTCGACGAACCCACAAGTGCTCTTGACCCCGAAATGGTAGGCGAGGTTTTAGGTGTTATTAAGGATCTTGCAAAAGCCGGAATGACTATGGCGATAGTAACTCACGAAATGGGCTTTGCCCGTGAAGTTGCAGACAGGGTTTTGTTTATCGATGAAGGTGTTATTGCCGAAGAAGGCACACCTGAAGAGATATTCAACAATCCGAAATCACCGAGACTTCAGGACTTTTTGAGCAAAGTTCTGTAAAAGGAAGATCAAATATGAAAAAATCATTTTTAGTTCGCACACTTTCAATACTTTTTTGTTTTGTATTCGTTCTTTCGCTTTGCGCTTGCGGTGAAAGCGTTGGCGAAAGCACAAAAAAGAAAGGTTGCGAGGTTTTAGGAAAAAACGGCGAAAACAACTTTTTTGTTCTTGTTATGAAGGACGGAGAACCATATAAAAAATATGAAGTTTTCACCGATAAGATTGATGTTAAATCAGCGCTTGAACCGCATAATTTGCTTAAATACGGTAAAAGCGGAAATATAGAATACATCAGTTCAATTTGCGGAATCAAAGCAGATTTTGACAAAGGCGAAATGTGGCAGATTTCCTGCAACGGAGCTGCAACCACTGACATTTCGGAATTTGACATAATGTGCAACGAGGTTTATGTTTTTGAAATAGTAAAATTCCAGCAATAAAAAAGGCACGGATATAATCCGTGCTTTTTTTATTATTTTTCGGCTCTCATATTGACTTTTTATTAGAAGAAATATATTATAATAAAAAACCGTTTTTGCGGAAATATTAAGAAGGTTTTATTATGAAATTATCAACCGGTTTTTCCCGCGTGGATTTTACACCTGATCACGGCGCACCGCTTGGCGGATACGGCAACGGCGAACACCGAATCGGAAATAATGTTTTATTCCCCGTTTGTATCACCTGCACAGCTTTCAAAGATGAAAATGGCACGACCGCCCTTATGTTTTCCTTTGATATTTGCGGCAGCAGCAAGAAACACACCGCCAATTTCAAAAAGCTAATAAATGAAAAGTTCGGAATAAGTGAAGAAAATATATTCTTTTCTGCAACACATTCTCATTCTGCCCCGTCTGAGGGTATGGGAGAAAAACTTCCCTGCACCGTTGAATGGAGGGAAAACAAATTTTATCCGGGCGTTATGGCGGCTTGCGAAAATGCGCTTAATGACCTTAGCGAATGTGAAATATATGCCGGAAAAGACACTATTGATAAAATGAACTTTGTCAGAAGATACATTGGCACAAACGATAAGTTTTTGGGCAACTGGTCAACCGGCAAAGATCCGCAGGCACATCACGAAACAGAACCGGATAACGAAATTCAGGTTATCCGTTTTGCAAGGGAAAACAAAAAGGATATTTATATGGTTAACTGGCAGGCGCATCCCTGCTTCCATTGCGGCGAAAACCGACTTGATATCTCGCCCGATTATCCGCATCATTTACGCACGGTTATTGAAAAAGAACTAAACGCCGATGCCGTTTTCGTTCAAGGCGCCGCAGGAAACCTTGTTACAAAGGGTTTACTTGAGGGTGAAAGTTATCCCGAAAGGGGATTTTCCGAGCCGAACCCCGAAAATGAACTTGCAACCGATTATTGCTGCCAATATGGTACAAGGCTTGCAAAAAAGGTTATTGAAATGGTGCCGACTTTAACTAAACTAAATGCAGGTGCTATAAAAACCATTCAAAAGGATGTTTTGCTTACGGTTGACCATACCCGCGATGCCGATAAGGATAGCGCAAAGGCAATTTGGGATATTTACGCTTCCGGTCGCCAGGATGAAGCAAAGCAGGCGGCAAAGGACGCCGGCTTTAAGGGCGGCGTTTATCAGTGCCGCGATATCTACCTTAAATCTACTTACGGCGAAACCGATTCATTCCCCGTTTGGGCAATGAACATCGGCGACTTGGGTTTTGCTTTCCTGCCTTACGAAATGTTTGATGAAAACGGAATGCAGCTTAAAAAAGACTCAAATTGCAAGATGACATTTATCTGCGAGCAGACGAATGAATCGCACTCTTACCTGCCTTCAAAAATCGCATACACTCATGGGGGATATGAAGTTTATTCCTGCAAATATCTTGCCGGAATGAGCGAAAAATTAGCCGACGAGTGCGCAAAGGCGCTTAATTCCATTCTGTAAAAAAGTGCCAAATAAAAAAGGAGTAACATAGATTGTTACTCCTTTTTTTATTTTATTCACCGACTTTAAGAACGACCTTACCAGCATTTTCGCCGCGATAAAGAATGTTTTGCGCTTCTTCCGCTTCGTTTATGGGAAGAACCTTATATATAGTCGGTTTAACCTCGCCTGTTTCAACCTTAGGCCAAACTTTATTTACAAGTTCTGATAATATTTCGGCTTTCTTTTCGGGTGTTTTGGAACGGAGAGTTGAGCCGATTATTCTGACATTTCTTTTATAGATGTTTTTAAGGTCAATCGTTGTGAACTGACCTGCAAGAGCGGCAATAACGATCCAGCGAGCGCCGTGAGTTAAATAATGGATACATTTTCCAAGCACCTCGCCACCCAAACAGTCAATGGCAACATCAACCGATCTGCCGGCATTGAGTTCATCTTCCAAAACCTTAACTATATCGGTTTTCTTTGTGTTAACAACTATATCCGCGCCGAGATGAGAGATGGCGTCGATTTTTTCATCTTCAATAACTGTTGTTATAACCCTTGCGCCGAATGCTTTTGCCATTGGGATAACAACGCTTGCAAGACCCGATGCACCGGCATTCATAAGAAGAGTGTTTCCGGGCTTTAAGCCGCCCTCATAGAAAAGATTGAGATATGCGGTTGCGAATGCTTCGGGCATAGCTGCCGCCTCAGCCATTGTTGTGTTTGCGGGAATGGGCATAACCATACCGTATGGCACGGTAACATATTCGGCATAGCCGCCGCCACCTAAAAGAGCGCAAACCTTATCGCCGATTTTATATTTGCTTGCCGCTTCATCGCTTACCTCAACGATTTCACCCGAAACCTCAAGACCCATCCAGTCGGGGCATCCGGGAGGGGGCGGATAATCCCCTTCTCTTTGCATTAAGTCGGCGCGATTAAGCGCGGCATATTCAACCTTTATTTTAACCTCGCCCGGTTTTGTTTCAAGCTCGGGAACATCTGCCCAAGCAAGACTTCTGTTTTCATCTTTGTTAATAAGTATTGCTTTCATAATATATACTCCTTTATTTTAATTTTATTCACCGTCTCGCCAATACTTCGCGGTTTTAACAAGCGGTTGTTCACCGGTTTCGGATGTGCGGCAAAAGAATGTGCAAGCACCTTTTTGAGCGCCGTCAAGACGAAGCG
>JAZUJA010000125.1:0-13642 GCA_045642495.1 Acutalibacteraceae bacterium | reverse complement strand
AATCAATATGAAAGCGAAGCTTTAAGAGAAGAATTTTTGAAATTCGGATTTACAAACAATAATGATATTCCGGCTGATGTTACACTTATCAACTCCTGCTCTGTTACTGCTGAAAGTGACCGCAAAACAAGACAGATTGTTAGAAAAACGCGCAAGAATAACCCCAATTCATTTATTGTTTTAACCGGCTGTATGGTTCAGGCATTTCCCGAAAAAGCAAAAGAACTTGAAGCGGATTTAGTTATCGGAAACCGTGACACCGCAAAAACCGTATCCGAAACCCTTAAAATGCTTAATAATAAAACAAAATCCTTCTATTTTGAAGAACACAAAACCGGCGATATATATAACACTCTTTCCATCAGCGATTTTTCAGAAAGAACGAGAGCCTTTATGAAAATTGAAGACGGTTGCGATAGATTTTGCTCTTATTGCATTATCCCCTATGCTCGCGGAAGAGTGCGTTCAAGAAGCCTTGAAAGCATAAAAGAAGAAGCCGAAAAGTTATCACTTAAAGGTTTTTCGGAAATTGTTCTTGTTGGAATAAATCTTTCCGCCTTCGGCAAAGGAGAAAATTTCAATCTTTGTGATGCGGTTGACGCCGTAAGTGAAATTGAAGGAATAAAGCGAGTAAGATTGGGTTCGCTTGAACCTGATCATATTACCGATGAAATGCTAACAAGACTTAAAAACAACAATAAATTCTGTCCGCAGTTTCATTTATCACTTCAATCAGGATCTGATGCGACATTAAAGAGAATGAACCGACATTATGATTCAGCATTTTATTATGATTTGATTTCAAGAATTCGCTCAACTTTTGATAATCCGTCTATTACAACAGATATAATGGTTGGATTTGCGGGTGAAACAGAGCAGGAATTTAACGAAAGCCTCGCATTTGCAAAAAAAGTTTGCTTTGCAAGGGCCCATATATTTGCTTATTCACGCCGAGAAGGCACTGTTGCCGCTGCTCTTAACAATCAGGTGTCTAACGCCGAAAAAGAGCGCAGAAGCCATTTAATTATAGAATGCACCTCTCAAAGTGAAAAGGACTTTCTAAAAAGTCAAATAGGCAAAACCGAAGAGGTTTTATTTGAAACCGAAACAGAAGGATATACAAAGAATTATTCGAGAGTTGTAATAAGAGGCGAAAAAGCAACGCCCGGCTCGATATCAAAAGTCACTATATCTGCATCTTTTAATGATTATTGTGAAGGGATTTTGGTAAAATGAAAATAAGTATCGTTCAAACTCCATATTCAAACGATTATTCAAAAACCGATGAATACATAAAAGAAACTCTTAATCTTTTTGATGAATTAACACCCGAAAGCGATATAATCGTTTTCCCTGAAAGCACTGATATTCCCTGCCTTGCAAAAACTTACGAGCAACATATAAATTCAATAAACAAATACAGCAAAATAATAATCAACAAGGCTATTGAAACCGCCAAAAGATGCAAAAGCATTGTTTTTGTAAACGCAACCGATATAGATGAGGGTAATTATAACACAACATTTGCAATCGATAAAAACGGTGATATAGTCGGCAAATACAAAAAGCAACATTTAACCCCTTCGGAAATACATAAATTTAAGCGTGTATCAGACTATTGCTTATCCTATTCCCCTATTTATACCTGCACTATTGATAACCTGAAGTTTTGTTTTTTAACTTGTTATGATAATTATTTTTATGAAATATTTCCGGCCATCGCAAAGGAAAAACCCGATTTTATTATTAGCTGTTCACATCAAAGAAGCGATTTATGTAAACCACTTGAATTTATGGCGCAATTTTGCGCATACAACACAAACGCATATATTTTAAGAGCATCGGTTAGTATGGGTGAAAATTCCGAAACCGGCGGCTGCTCAATGATAGTATCGCCAAAAGGTGAAATTATTTTTAATATGAGAAATGAAGTCGGCATAAAATCAGCTGAAATAAACCCGGCTGAAAAATATTACAAGCCGGCAGGATACGGAAATTCTCCGACATCGCATTTTGAATATACCGAAAAAGGCAGAAGACCTTATAAATACAGACCCTCGGGCAGTTTTGTATGTCAAAACAATATTGATATGCCCTATCCGAGAATTTGCGCTCACAGAGGATTTAATACGGTAGCTCCTGAAAACAGTTTACCTGCATTCGGTGCGGCAATATCACTTGGCGCACAAGAAATTGAATTTGATTTATGGGAAACGGCGGACGGAGAAATTGTATCTACACATGACAGAATGCTTGAACGCGTTTCAAACGGCGCAGGATTCGTAAATGAGCATACTTATAAGCAACTTCTTGAATATGATTTCGGCATCAAATATTCCGAAAAATTTAAAGGACTTAAAATATTAAAATTTGAAGAAATACTTCAAAAATTTGCTTGCCACACAATAATGAATATTCATATAAAGGATCTTTCAACCAAAGAATACAAGTTAGAAACAGTTAAAAAAATCATTACATTACTTAATCGATATGATTGCGTAAAATACTGCTATATAATGAATTCGCGACCCGATATCCTGAAAATGTTTAAGGATGTTTGTCCCGAAATACAAGTTTGTATGGGCGGCGGAGGAACACCCGAGAAACGCGAAAGCATAGTTGAGAGAGCCATTGAATGCAAATGTGAAAAATTACAGTTTTTCTATCCGCATATAAACAAAGAAATGATTGATAAGGCACATAAGCACAACATTATATGCAACTTGTTTTACTGTGACACGCCGAAAGATGCAAAGAAATATTTAGATATGGGCGTTGATACAATACTGACAAATGATTATTTTGTAGTTTCGCAAATATTAAAAGAGAGAGGATAAAACTCCTCTCTCTTCTTTTATTTTTCTATTATCGGGTCTGCTCCGTTAACACTATCCGCATTGATCGTAATTTTTTTGATTTCGCGATCAGATGGTGAAGAAAACATTATTTCTTTTAATGTTTTTTCGATAATCGAACGAAGTCCGCGAGCACCGGTGTTCTTTTCGATAGTCATTTCGGCAATACGCATTAAAGCATCATCGGTGAAAACAAGATCAATATTATCCATCTTAAATAATGCTTGATATTGCTTTATGATAGAGTTTTTAGGCTCTGTCATAATTTTTATAAGCGTATCCTTATCCATCGGTGATAAAGCAGTAATAACCGGAAGACGACCGACAAGCTCGGGAATAAGACCGAATTTAACAAGATCCTGCTGATTTGCAAGCATTGAAAAGTTTTGTGCATCAACGCTTTTAGGCGATTTAACATCAGCGCCAAAGCCTAAACTTCCGCCGCCTAAACGGCGCTCAATAACCTTTTCAATACCCTCAAAAGATCCGGCACAGATGAAAAGAATATTTGTTGTATCGATTTGAATAAATTCTTGCTGAGGATGTTTTCTTCCGCCCTGCGGAGGTACATTTGAAACGGTTCCTTCAAGAATCTTAAGCAATGCCTGCTGAACGCCTTCACCGCTTACATCACGAGTGATAGAGGTGTTTTCAGACTTTCTGCCTATTTTATCGATTTCATCAACATAAATAATACCGTGCTCAGCTTTTTCAATATCATAATCAGCGGCTTGAATAAGTCGAAGAAGTATATTTTCAACATCCTCACCAACATATCCCGCTTCAGTAAGAGTTGTTGCATCGGTTATTGCAATCGGAACTTCAAGAACGCGAGCAAGAGTTTGAGCAAGCAAGGTTTTTCCAACACCCGTAGGACCTAACATCAAAACATTACTTTTGGCAAGTTCAACATCATTATCATGGCTTTTATACACTCTTTTATAATGATTATAAACAGCAACTGAAAGCGTTTTCTTTGCTTCATCCTGCCCGATGACGTATTCATCAAGCTTTGCTTTAATTTCAGCCGGTGTTGGAAGTTGTTTCGAAGCTTGTGATTTAGATTTCTTTTTTGCTTTCTCTGCGACTAACTCATCATCCTCAATCAAAGTTGAACAAAAATTGATACATGAGTCACAAATGAAGACACCCGGACCTTCTACAAGGCGGGTGACTTCATCCTGAGTTTTTCCGCAAAAAGAGCAGCGAATTTCTTTTTCGTTGTCTTTCGGCATTATTTTTCCTCTTTATCGTTTTGTAATAACCTTATCAATAAGACCGTATTCAGCTGCTTGGTCGGCAGTCATAAAATTATCACGCTCTGTATCGCGTTCAATAACTTCAAGAGGTTTGCCGGTTTCTTCAGCCAAAATATTATTGATGGTTGAGCGAATATGCTTAATATGATTTGCATGAATGAGAATATCAGTTGCCTGACCTTCGGCAGATCCTAAAGGCTGATGAATCATAATTTCGCTGTTTGGAAGCGCATAACGCTTACCCTTAGCGCCTGCGGCGAGCAAAAATGCGCCCATACTTGCCGCCATACCCATACAGATGGTGCTGACATCACATTTGATATACTGCATCGTATCATATATCGCCATACCTGCAGAAACAGAACCGCCGGGCGAATTGATATAGAAAGATATATCTTTATCGGGATCCTGACCTTCAAGATATAAAAGCTGTGCTATGATAACACTTGCCGATGCATTATCAACCTGATCGTTAAGCATAATAATTCTGTCGTTGAGCAGTCTGGAGAATATATCATAAGAACGTTCTCCGCGACTGGTCTGTTCAATTACATAAGGTACTAAACTCATATCCATTATATTTCCTCCCGGTGTAATTATAGACAAATTTTATGAAAAATAATCAATTATTTATCAGCGGTTTTCTTTGCTGCGGTTTTTTTAGCAGCCGGCTTCTTTGCGGGAGCCTTTTTTGCGGTTGTTGAAGTTGTTTTCTTAGCAGCTGTCTTCTTTTCTGCCGGTTTCTTTTCAGCGGTTTTCTTTGCAGCTGTCTTTTTAGCAGCCGGCTTCTTTTCAGAAAGTTCAGCAACTTCAGTTATAGTTGCATTTTCCTTTACGAAATCAATAGCCTTATTAACGGCGATATCCTTTTCGAGTTCGGTTGCGGGAACTGCTTCCTTAACCTTATCGAGTTCAACGCCGTACATCTCAGCAACCTTCTTATATTCTTCTTCAAGATCCTTTTCGTCTGCCTTGATATTTTCGATTTCAGCAATCTTTTCAAGAGCAAGGCGATATTTAACCTGAAGCTCAGCCTGCGGACGGAATGTCTTTCTGAAATCGTCCATAGTTGAGTTGGAATATTTAAGATACATATCAAGGTTCATACCCTGAGCCTGGAGACGGTAAGCAAAGTCCTGAACGCAACCGTTAAGACGGTTTTCAAACATTGCTTCGGGAATTTCACCTTCAAGATTTTCAACAAGTTGATTTACAAGCTGATCTTCAACAGCATTTTCTGCGCTCTTCTGTTTTCTTTCAAGAGCCTTTTTCTTAAGATCTGCTTTAAGTTCTTTAAGGGTATCAAATTCGCTGACATCCTTTGCAAACTCATCATCAATCTCGGGAAGCTCACGCATTTTAATTTCGTGAAGTTTGATTTTGAACATTGCAGGCTTACCTGCAAGTTCAGCAGCGCCGTATTCCTTCGGGAATTCAACGTTGATTTCAAATTCTTCACCGGTTTTCTTGCCAACGATCTGATCTTCAAATCCGGGAATAAACTGACCGGAACCGAGTTCAAGTGCATGACCTTCAGCTTTGCCGCCTTCAAATGCTTTACCGTCAGTAAATCCTTCAAAGTCGATAATTACTGTATCACCCATCTTAGCAGCTCTGTCTTCAACAGTGATGATGCGAGCGTTTCTGTCTGCCATAGCTTTAAGTTCTTCATTAACTTCCTTAGCATCAACAGAAACAGCAAGGCGCTCTGCTTTAAGGCCCTTATATTTCTTAACTGTGATTTCGGGATATGTAGTAACAGATACCTTGAAATCAACACCGTCTTCCTTAGAAATTGAAACAAGATCAAAGTCCATCTTGTCTTCAATAACATTAAGGCCGGATTCTTTGATAGCATCTTCAATAAGATCGTTATAAAGAAGATTCAAAGCGTCTTCGAAGAAAACTTCAGCGCCATAGTAGGTTTCGATCATGTGCATGGGTGCTTTACCCTTTCTGAAACCGGGAACGCTGATTTTCTTGCCGTTTTTCTTGTAGGCTTCTTTTATAGCCTCACGGAATTTTTCACCATCAACTGTTATTTCAAGCTGATAACGATTTGTTTCTAATTTTTTTGTTTCTTTTAAACTCATATTCATTACCTCCGCATAAGTTCATAGTATTATAACACATTTATTATAAAATATCTACTGTTTTTTATAATTTTTATTCACAAATATAAATCGGTGTAAAATCAACGCAATCGCAGGACACAAGATGCATCTTTATATCACTGTATTCACTCTTGGCATTATTAAGTCCCGAGCCGTGAATATGCCCATAATAAAGCGTTTTTATTTGATGTTTATTCAAAACATCTATTATCTCTTGGCAAACATAATCACCGTAAACCGGTGGATAATGTGTAAAAAGAATCGGTTTAAGCCCTTGCTTTTCCGCGGAGTTTAGTGACATCTCAAGTCTGCCGCATTCACGGGAAATAACCTTACTGTCAAAACTTCCCTCTCCGTCATAGACCCAGCCACGACTGCCGCAAATACCGTATTCACCGTAAGTAAAACAATTATTAAAAAGAAATTTTATATCATCAAAATTATTTTGGGCAAGGAAATTATTGTTTTTATTCATAGTTCCCCACCAAAAATCATGATTACCCTTAATGATTATCTTTTTTCCGGGAAGATTATGGATAAATTCCATATCCGCTTTTAACGCCGAATAATCACTTGCCCATGAAACATCACCGATAATAACAACCGTGTCGTCTTCCCCGACTATTCTTTTCCAATTTGCTTCAATTCTATCAGTATAATTGTTCCAGCCCTTGAATACTTCCATAGATTTATCGCATGAAAAAGATAAATGTAAATCTGAAATAGCAAATAAACTCAAAAGCTTCACAACCTTTCTGAATAATTAAACAAATTCAAGAAATAATAATATCGGCTAAACGCCGGGAAAGGAGAAATAAAAATGGAAGAAACAAGAACAGAATACTGTGTTAACTGCACAGTTGAAAATTGCATTTATCACAATACAAACAACTCATGCAGTGCAGGTAAAATTGAGGTTGGAAACTGCACGGCAAATTGTTGCAGCGAAACATGCTGCGATACCTTCAAATCAAAGCAGTAATCATTGAAATATCCGGCATAACGCCGGATATTTTTTTATTTTATATTAAGACAATTTTTAACCGCAGTTAACATATCTTCCTTTGCATAAACATCTTTAAAGCGACGCTTTGCGTTTTTAAGAGCAGCAATCGGAGCAGGAATAGGAGTGCCGGTAACGGAAGAAAGAAGATCAACCTCTTTGAACTCATCCTCCTCGGTTTTATCGGAAACCGCCGAAAGAACACTCTTTGTAAATTTATATGGAGATGCCGTTGAAGCGATAATTACAGGACGGTTATCCCCGGTTTCTTCAAGATACTTATTGCAAACATTAACGGCAACGGCAGTATGTGTATCACAAAGATAACCGTAGTCCTTAAATGTTTTCTCTATTGTTTTAACGGTATTATCATCATCGCAGTAATCTGCATAGAAAATATCTTTTAGTTTTGATTTAACTTCTGCGCTTACTTCATATTTTCCGCACTCTGAAAGACTTGCAAACAACGATTTAACCTTTTCAGTGTCACCGTAAAGATGATAAAGCATTCTTTCAAGATTGCTTGAAATAAGAATATCCATTGAGGGAGAAATCGTTGTATAGAATTCACGGTTTCGGTCATACACACCGGTGTTGATGAAATCGGTCAAAACATTGTTTGCATTTGATGCACAAATAAGTTTATTGATCGGAACACCCATTTCTTTCGCATAATAAGCCGCAAGAATGTTACCGAAGTTTCCTGTGGGAACAACAACATTAAAGCCTTCTGAAAGATCATCACCTTTATTAAGCATATCACAGTAAGCCGAAACATAATAAACGATCTGCGGAACCAAACGACCGAAGTTGATTGAGTTTGCAGAAGAAAACTGCATTCCGTTTTCACTTAAAAGATCAATAACAGCCTTATCGGTAAATATCTTTTTAACGCCGGTTTGAGCATCATCAAAGTTGCCTTTGATTGCACAAACATGAACATTGCTTCCTGCTTGAGAATCCATTTGAAGCTTCTGCATCGGGCTTACGCCTTCGCTTGGATAGAAAACAATAATTTCGGTATTTTCAACATCCTTAAAGCCTTCAAGAGCCGCCTTACCTGTATCACCGGAGGTTGCAACCAAAATAACGGTTTTTTTACCGGTTGATTCTTTTTTGGAAGAAACGGAAAGCAAGAAAGGAAGCAACTGCAAAGCCAAATCCTTAAATGCGCATGTGGGACCGTGCCAAAGCTCAAGAATATTTATTTTTTCGCCAAGCTGAGCTATTGCGGCAGGATTATCATTATCAAAAGTGCCGAAATATGCACCGTTTACGCAATAATCTAATTCTTCCTTTGAAAAATCCGTCAAATAATATTTCAGTACATAAGCCGCTCTTTCAGGATATGACATCTTACAAAGTTTTTCAAAATCTTCGCTTTGCATTTTCGGAATTGATTCGGGAACAAAAAGTCCACCCTCTGCCGAAATTCCCGAAAGAATAGCACTTGCGGAAGATACGCAAACCTTATTATCTCTTGTGCTTAAAAATTTCATATATATTCCCCTTCATCAGAAAGCATTTTTATAATAATTTAAAGACCATTTTTCCTCGCCGTTATCATCGTCCAAAACAACTTCAGCAACATCAATTCTCGGCGGAAGATTGGTATTAAGTTTTTGCATAAACGAATTAACTGCAAGCAAAATTCGTTTTCTTTTTTTAGTGTCAACCGCCTCAACACCGCTTACAAGCGCATTATTATGCCTTGTTTTTACCTCAACAAAAACAATATGCTCGGTTGATTCGGCGATAATATCAATTTCGCCGTAATTTTTATCATGCCAGTTTCTTTTAATTATTATCAAACCGTGTTTGCGAAGATAGCGCGCAACTCTTTCTTCGCCCATACGACCAAGTTCAGCCGCTTTTTCTTTATTTGATAACATTTTTCAAAAAAGAAGGTCTATGATATTTGCAGATTCCGAATTCGGAAATCGCTTTATAGTGCGCCGCGGTTCCGTATCCTTTATGTTTTGCAAATCCGTATTGAGGAAATTCTTTATCATATTCCAAAAGCAATCTATCCCTTGTTACCTTTGCAAGAATAGATGCCGCGGCAACAGAAGCAGATTTAGAGTCGCCTTTTACAATAGTTTCACACGGAATTTCAATTCCTTTCGGAACTCTGTTTCCGTCAATAAGCGCATAATCCGACTTGATTTCAAGTGAATTTATCGCCCTGTTCATTGCAATAAAGGTTGCTTCAAGTATGTTATACTTTTCTATTTCTTCAATCGATCCGAAAGCAACGGAATATGCGATGGCCTTTTCGCAAATAATCGGGAAAAGAGCTTCACGACGCTTTTCGGTCAATTTTTTTGAATCATTAAGTCCTTCAATTTCAATATCATTCGGCAATATAACTGCTGCGGCGCAAACCGGACCCGCAAGCGGACCTCTACCGGCTTCATCAACTCCGCAAACATATTTATAACCTTTTGAAACAGCGGATTGTTCATAAGAAAAATCAGGCATAATCTTCCACCCTTTCAAGTGTAATTCGCCCTATTTTTAAGTTTCTGAATTCTTCAAGCAGCATATTTGCAGCTCTTAAAGTGTCAACTTCGTTTCCGCGCATAACCATTCCGCGTTTTCTGCCTATTTCACATAATGTATCATAAGAATCTTCATATAATTCCGATATGTCATATCGATCAAGAAGAAGTTTGCTGTAAGAAACAGAAAGTATATCAATCAGTCTGCAAGCCAAAAGCTCAGTATCGATTATTCTATCAGTTATTGCACCCGTAACGGCAAGATGTTCACCAACTGTATTATCTTCAAACTTTGGCCATAAAACCCCGGGAGTATCAAGTAATTCAAGTTGTTTATCAACAAAAAACCATTGATTTCCCCTTGTAACACCGGGACGGTTTTCAACCTTTGCTCTATTATTACCGGCAATTCGGTTAATAAATGAAGATTTTCCGACATTAGGTATTCCCACTGCCATAACGCGTAAAGGTTTACCGGTCATACCTTTTTGGGCATACTGATCAAGTTTATCTTGAAGCGCGGACTTAACGGTATTTCTAAACTCGTTTATTCCCTTGCCGGTTTTACATTCAACAGGTATTGCAAAAATGCCTTGTTTTTTATAAAAATCAAGCCATTTTGCCGTAACCGCAGGGTCTGCCATATCGCATTTATTCAAAAGGATTAAATGCGGTTTGCCTTTGATCATATCGGGAAGATCGGGATTTCGGCTTGAAACCGGAATTCTTGCATCAACTATTTCAGCTACAGCATCAATAATATTTAGTGTTTCGGCTATTTGGCGCTTTGTTTTTGCCATGTGTCCCGGAAACCAGTTAATACGACTTTTTTCAGGCGTTTTTTCATTTTTTTGTTTAGCCATTTTCCCTCTCCTTCCTAATATTTTCACAAAAAAAGCAGATTAAAAATCCACTTTTTTTATTTGTTCAATATTCCGTTAATTTTCCGAACTTATCAAAAGGATAAATTCTTAATAAAACATGACCTAATATATAATCGGTATTTACCATACCGTTTTCACCAATTGCTGACGAACGGCTGTCAAGCGAATTGTTACGGTTATCCCCCATAACAAAAACGCAATTTTCAGGAACAGTTACCGGAAACTCAATATCATATTTAAGGTTTGTATCGGTTTTTACATAAGGCTCATTAAGTTCCTTATCATCAACAAAAACTTTGCCACTATTAAAATCAATATAAACTTTTTGTCCTTCAGTAGCAATTACCCTTTTAATAATCGGAAGATCGGAACGGTTTGTATCCGGGTTATAAACACTTTCGGCATTACGGGAAATAACAACTATATCACCGTAAGAAGGTTCATAAAACAGATTTGTCATAACAACCTTTTCATTTTCAAAAAGAGTATTTTCCATTGATTGACCTTCAATAGTCGCAACTTTAAATACAAATGTAAAAAGAAGAACGACAACAACGATAACAGATGCAAAAACTTCGATCCATTCAAAAAGTTCTTTTTTTGCACCGCTGCATTCTTCGGGCTTATTTTCAGAAACAGAAATATCGTTATTTATATCCATTCCTTTTTGCCTCCATTAAAAAATAAAGGGGACAAGCAAAGCCGTCCCCCTTTTATTGCTATTAACCGATAAGTTCTTTAACCTTTGCGGCCTTACCAACTCTGTCACGGAGATAATAAAGCTTCGCTCTGCGAACTTTACCTCTTCTTACAGTTTCGATTTTAGCAATGATCGGTGAATGAACGGGGAAAACACGCTCAACACCAACGCCATAAGAAATGCGGCGAACTGTAATAGTTTCAGAAATTCCGGAATTGTTTTTTGCGATAACAGTTCCTTCATAAGCCTGAATTCTTTCTTTTTCGCCTTCCTTGATGCGAACGGAAACCTTTACAGTGCTTCCGATTTCGATTTTCGGCAAATCTGTTTTAAGCTGATCTGCTGCTAATTCCTTAATTGCGTCCATTAAATTTTCCTCCTTAATTTTTTCAGAAGTTCATAACTTTTTTAAGCCAGAGGACCATCCGCTTCAATGTCGATAATTTCGGCACAGAACCCACCTTTAAGGCAAGGTGAAATCAAATGCTTAAATATTTTAGCACAACAACACCTAAAAATCAAGTATTTTTTTACAAAATAACACATTACAAATTGGGTATTGACAAAGACAGTAATTTTGTAGATAATATAATAGGTAATTTATGTATAGTTTCAATCTAAGAACGGAGTAATTTTATGCGAGTTATAACCGGGGTTATCCGCGGCAAAAGATTAAAAACCGTTCCGGGAAACGATCTTGTTCGCCCAACAACCGAAAAGGTTAAAGAAGCTGTTTTCAGTTCAATTCAATTTGATATTGAAGGAAGACGAATTCTTGATTTATTTGCGGGATGCGGACAGCTTGGTATTGAAGCGTTAAGCAGAGGCGCAAAATCATGTGTTTTTGTTGACAGTTCAAAGATATCCTTGGGAGTTGTTAAAGAAAATCTTAAAGACACTCCTTTTGAAGAATGCGTTAAATTGATAAATCGTGATTGGTCTTCTTATATTTTGAACACAACTGAAACATTTGATATTGCTTTTCTTGATCCGCCATATAATGCCGGCATTCTTGAAAAAGCTCTTAATGCCGTCGCTGATAAAATGAGTGATTACGGAAAAGTTTTTTGCGAACACCCTAATGATATTTCCCTTCCCGATTCGGTTTGCGGAATGATCAAATTTAAGGAATACAAATTTGGCAGAATTAATGTTTCCGCATACAAAAAGGAGCAAACAGCAAATGAGTGAACGCATCGCAATATGTCCCGGTAGTTTTGATCCAATAACCATAGGTCATCTTGATATTATTAAAAGAGCGGCAAATATGTTTGATAAAATCATCGTTGTTGGAATGAACAACCATTCTAAACACTACACTTTCTCACCGGAAGAAAGAAAAAATATGATTATCAAGTCCGTTGCCGAATTGGATAATGTTGAGGTTGATCTTTTTAATGGTCTTCTTGCTGAATATGCCGCAAACAAAAAAGCGTGTGCAATAATCAAAGGGTTGCGCGCTATGTCTGATTTTGAATACGAATTTCAAATGGCACTTACTAACAAAAAGTTAAATCCAAATATTGAAACCCTTTTCCTTACAACAAGTACGGAAAACCTTTATCTCAGTTCAAGTATGGTCAAAGAAATAGCCGCTATGGGCGGAAAAATTGATGAATTTGTTCCTGCGGTTATTCTTGATGATATAAATTTAAAATTAAAAAATAATAAATGATATTTTACGGAGGCTAAAAATATGCAACTTGAAGAATTACTTGAAAGATTTGACGAAGCTTTAGATAGCGGAGTAAAATTTCCCGGAAAGAAAACAATTGTTGATATAGAAAAACTTCGTGCCGTTGTTGATGATATCCGTCTTAATATTCCGAGCGAAATCAAGCAGGCACGAAGCATTGTTGAGGACAGAACCGAAATCATAACAACTGCAAAAAGAGAAGCTGACGGTATTATCCGCAATGCCGAAGAAAGAGCCAAGGCACTTGTAGCTCAAGAGCAGATTGTTAAAATGGCTCAGGAAAAAGCAACCGAAATCATTTCAAACGCCCAGGGAAAGAGTCGCGATATGCGCAAAGCTGCTCAGGACTTTGTTGATGATCTTATGCGTCATGCAGATGAGGGTCTTACAGCCAATCTTGCTGAAATCAGAAAAACAAGAGCTGCTCTTATGCTGCTTTCCTCTATTCCGTAGGTATAATTTATAAAATTTTATATTTTAAGCCGTCTTTTCAGACGGCTTTTTTGTTTACACAAAAAAAGACAACCCGTACCTTTTGGTGCGGCTCTAAAAGGACAAAATTACTTAGCCATTGCTGCAACTTCGCTTGCGAAGTCGTCAACTCTTTTTTCAAGGCCTTCGCCCTTTTCA
>JAZUJA010000124.1:0-11823 GCA_045642495.1 Acutalibacteraceae bacterium | reverse complement strand
ATCTTACAAGTCTTGTTGCGACCACTCAATTCCGGGGTCAGTTTGAAAGTCGAGTTAAAGGTCTTGTTGATGAAATAAAAGAGGCCGGAAATGTTATCCTTTTCATTGATGTAATTCATAATCTTGTCGGCGCAGGTGATTCAACCGAAGGCTCGATGAATGCCGCAAATATCTTAAAGCCTGCATTATCTCGCGGTGAAATTCAAGTTATCGGCGCTACAACTTTTAAGGAATACAGAAAATATATTGAAAAAGATGCCGCACTTGAACGCCGTTTTCAGCCGGTAACAGTTGAAGAACCTTCAATTGAAGAAACAATAAAAGTTTTGCAGGGCATTAAGTCTTATTATGAGGGCTATCATTCTGTTTCAATTTCAGATGAAATAATCAGAAAGGCTGTTGTTCTTTCCGAAAGATATGTTACCGATAGATTTCTTCCGGATAAAGCCATTGACCTTATTGATGAAGCGTGTGCTTGCACTTCACTTGAAAATAAAGCCGTTGATGAGCTTTATGCCGTTAATGAAAAAATAAAAGAATTATCAAATCAGCTTGACGCTCTTACTGCCGATGTAGATAATCCCGATTATGAAAAACAGGCAAATATTAAAAGCGAGCTCGAAAAATCAAAGGCGCGTTCAAACGAACTTTGCACTGTTGCCGCTGATAATGTTGTAACTGAGGCGCAGCTTGCTAAGGTTATTGAACTTTGGACGGGTATTCCTGCATCAAAAGTTCAGGAAAGTGAACTTAAACGACTTGTTACACTTAATGAAAGACTGAATGAAAAAATTATCGGTCAGGAAAAAGCAACAAAGCTTGTTAGTGATGCTGTTAAGCGTTCGCGTGTTAAAACAAGCGCTGAGCATAGACCGGCTTCTTTCATATTTGTCGGTTCAACCGGTGTCGGTAAAACAGAGCTTGTTAAAGTTTTAAGTGAGGAATTGTTTAATACTCCTGAAACGCTCATTCGCCTTGATATGAGTGAGTTTATGGAGAAACATTCTGTTTCTCGTCTTATCGGAGCGCCTCCGGGATATGTTGGCTATGATGAGGCAGGCCAGCTTACCGAAAAGGTAAGAAGAAAACCGTATAGTGTTATTCTTTTTGATGAAATTGAAAAAGCCCATCCCGATGTGCTTAATGTGTTGCTCCAAATTCTTGATGAGGGCAGAATAACCGATGCTCAGGGAAGACAGGTCAATTTTGAAAATACTATCATTGTTATGACATCAAATGCCGGAAGTGAACGAACCGAAAATCTAATGGGATTCGGTAAAACAAAGGCAGATGCAACACACGATAAGGTTATGAAAGCCCTTTCGGAATTTTTAAGACCTGAATTTATTTCAAGAATTGATGAAATTGTTGTTTTTGATATTCTTTCAAATGATAGTCTTAAAAAGATTTGCCGTATTATGCTAACCGATCTTCAAAATGCACTTAATGAAAAAAATATTGAGTTCACTTTTGATGATAAATGTATAGCAGTTATTGCCGATAAATGTGAAAACACTAAAACCGGCGCGCGTGAGCTTAGAAATATTATCAGACGCGAAATTGAAGTCAATGTTGTTAATATGATTATTGAGGGCAATGTTGAATCAGTAAATGCAACAGCTAAAAACGGCGAAATAGTTGTTTCGTAAAAATTAAAACCCGTTGTTAATCAACGGGTTTTTTTATGCGTTCAGTTTGCTGTATTAATGTAGGAAATTAAAATCTTTTTAAGTTCTAAACAGAATGAATAATACAAAGCGAAAACCTACCACTTTCGTGATAGGTTTTCGCTTTGGAGCGGGTGATGGGAATCGAACCCACACGACCAGCTTGGAAGGCTGGGATTCTAGCCATTGAACTACACCCGCGAGAACAAATGTTATTATAATACAAACATAAGGTATAGTCAAGTATTTTTTCAAAAATGTTCTCTTATTTTTTGAAGCGCGGATTTTTCTATCCTTGAAACATAACTTCTTGAAATATTAAGCTTTGAGGCTATTTCGCGTTGGGTAAGTTCTTTTTCGCCAATTAGTCCGTATCTTAAACTTATTATCTCTTTTTCTCTTTTATCAAGTATTCCGTTAATTAGTACTTTTAGTCGCTGAATTTTTATTTTTTTATCGATATTATCCACAACATCCGATTCATCTGCTATAACATCTATAAGTGTTAAAGCGTTGCCGTCGGAATCTGTATCAATCGGTTCGTTTATATACACATCTTGGGCAGATTTTTTAATGTTTCTGAAATACATAAGAATTTCGTTTTCAATACACCTTGCGGCATAAGTTGCAAGACGAATATTTTTATCCGCCTTAAATGAAGTTACAGCTTTTATAAGGCCTATTGTTCCTATTGATATAAGATCATCTTGATCACATCCTGCTGCATAATATTTTTTTACTATATGGGCAACAAGACGCAGATTATGCTCTATCAACTTATCCTTTGCGGTTTTATCGCCGTTTTGGTATTTGATAAGCAAATCTGTTTCCTCTTTTTGCGATAATGTTTTAGGAAAAGATCCGGCACCTTTTATATGCAATGCGGAAAAATAAAGATTTGAAATTATTTTAAGAATTAAAGAGAAAAACATTTTATCACCCTTATAAAATTATGCGGAAAAAGAGCTTAAAATGCCATTAAAGTTTATTGATAAATAATTTAATATATGTTATAATCATTAACGAAAAAGCCCTGATTTCGTATTATATATTACGAAAAGGGGCGATTTATAAGATGGTTTCTCGCGATAGAATTAAATCGGTTTTTCTCAGATGGATTGCGCTTTTATGTTCGCTTATTATTTTGATTATTATTTTATATTTTAGGGCAAGGCCGATGATATTTTCATGCGGAAAAACCAATGCCAAAAATCTTTTAATTTCTTGCGCTAATGCGGCTGTTAAAAGTGTTTTAGATAATAATAAATTTGATTTTACCGATATTTCAAAAGATAATGAAAATAATATAACGGGAATAGAAGTTAATTCAAGTTGCCTTAATTTATTCAAAAGCGCAGTTTTAAGTGAATTATCAGAGAATATAAAAAAATATGAAATGTATAAAATTTCTATTCCGATCGGTACTATACTCGGAAGTGAATATTTTAACTGTTTAGGCCCTAATATAAATTTTTCGCTTCAAATGTCGCACATAGAAAATATTGATATTAAAAGCAATTTTTACGATACGGGCATTAACGGAATAATACATAGAATTTATATTTTGGTTAATATGCAGGGAAATATTTTAATTATCGGTTCGTCCGATTCTTTTACTGCTTCATCGGAATATCTTGTATCTGAAACTGTTATAAACGGAAAAGTGCCGGATTCTTTTACAAATGTTGAAGAATATCCGGGTAGCGACACGGCAGATGATATATTCAACTATGCAAAATAGAGGTATATAATAATGGATTTCAAAGAAATAAAAAGTCGATACAAAGAACTTGTTAAACTTGTAAATTATCATAATAATTTATACTATAATAACGATGCTCCCGAAATTGATGACTTTGAATATGATAAACTTACAAGAGAGTTAAAAGCTATTGAAAAGGAATTTCCTGAACTTATAACATCTGCTTCACCAACACAAAAGGTCGGCGGTGTTGCAAACAGTTTGTTTGAAAGCGTTGAACATGCAGTCAGAATGGAGAGCTTGCAGGATGTTTTTTCGTTTGATGAATTGAGAACATTCGGCGAAAAAATTGATAATTCAATTACTGATTTTTCGGTTGAGCCTAAAATTGACGGACTTTCTGTTTCTCTTGAGTATAGAAACGGTGAATTTTTCCGTGGATCTACAAGGGGAGACGGTAATGTTGGCGAAGATGTAACGGCTAATTTGATGCAAATAAAATCAATTCCGAAAACTATTGATTTCAAAGATTATCTTGAAGTCAGAGGTGAGGTTTATATGCCTCACAGCAGCTTCTTAAAACTGGTTGAACACCAAGAGCTTATGGGGGAAAAACCTGCTAAAAACCCGCGAAATGCCGCTGCCGGATCGCTTAGGCAAAAAAATTCTGCTGTTACAAAAAGTCGCGAGCTTTCTATCTTTATTTTTAATGTTCAACAGATAGAAAACCATAAATTTGAAACGCATACTCAGTCTCTTGATTTTCTTAAAAACTTAGGATTTAATGTTATTCCAAAATTCAAAAAATGCCCTGATATTGATCTTGCGATCAAAGAAATTGAAAATATCGGTAACACTCGCGGTGATTTGCAGTTTGATATTGACGGCGCTGTTATCAAGGTAAATAATCTCTCTTATCGAGATGAATTGGGGTCAACTGCAAAATATCCTAAATGGGCGGTTGCTTTTAAGTATCCTCCTGAAGAAAAAGAAACTGTTTTAAGAAATATTGAAGTAAATATCGGAAGAACCGGTGCTTTAACTCCTACGGCAGTATTTGACCCTATTCAACTTGCCGGAACAACCGTATCAAGAGCAGTTCTTCACAATCAAGATTTTATAAATGAAAAAGAAATCGGTATAGGTGATACAATAATTGTTCGAAAAGCCGGAGAAATTATCCCCGAAGTTGTTTCTGTTAAAAAACACGGGCAGGGAAGTATTGTTTTCAAAATGCCTGAATTTTGTCCTTCCTGCGGCAGTGTTGTATTTAAAGAGGATGACGAGGCGGTTTTAAGATGCCAAAATGCCGATTGTCCTGCGCAGTTACTTCGCCATCTTATTCATTTTACATCGAGAGATGCGATGGATATTGAAGGTTTAGGGCCCGCCGTTTTAGAACAGTTACTTGAAAATAACATAATTTCAAATATTAACGATATCTATAAAATAGATTTTGAAAAGGTTGAAAATTTAGAAAGAACCGGAAAGAAATCGGTTGAAAATCTAAAATCAGCTATTGAAAAATCAAAACAAAATGATCTTTCTAAGTTACTCACTGCTCTTGGCATTCGCCATGTTGGCGCAAAGGCCGCAAAGATTTTGGCAGATGAATTTGAAAATATTGAAAATATATTTAACGCCTCACTTGATGATCTAAAATCGATAGAACATTTTGGCGATATTATCGCCGAAAGCGTATATGATTTCTTTTCACTTGATAAAACAAGACAGATTATTGATGAATTTAAGGCGTGCGGAGTGAATACTGTTTCAAAGAATGAAAAACAAAGTGAAAAACTATCCGGTTTGACCTTTGTATTAACAGGTACGCTTCCGTCACTAAAAAGAAATGAAGCCGCTAAAATTATTGAAGAAAATGGCGGTAAAGTTTCTTCATCCGTTTCAAAAAAGACGGATTATGTTTTGTCCGGTGAGGATTCGGGAAGTAAATTAACCAAAGCTGAACAGCTTGGCATAAAAATCATCGATGAAGATGATTTTTTCAATTTGATAAAACAGTAAAATAATAAAACCGACAGTGCTTATCACTGTCGGTTTTACTTTTACTTTGCATTTCTGAAATCACTTTGCGGTGCGTTATCAGGATTATAGTTATCAATATAATTTAATATCTCATCTATATTATCACTAATAAAATAAAGTTCTTTGTTATTATAATTGATAAATTGTTTTTCCATGGCTTCTTCAACCCACTTAAACATAGAGTCATAATAGCCGTTATAATTAAATATTGTAATCGGTTTAATATGTGCGGCAAGTTGACGCAAGGTTAAAATTTCAAAAAATTCATCAAGCGTTCCAAATCCACCGGGTGCAATTATATAAGCCTGCGAGTGATCGGCAAGCATCATTTTTCTTTCGCGCATTGTATCGGTGTAGATAAGTTCATCAATTTTATCATATATTGCGCCGTCAACATCAAAGAATTTTGGGGTAATTCCAATCATTTTGCCGCCGTTTTCATGAACTCCGTTTGCAACCGCGCCCATCATTCCTTCAGCACCACCGCCGAAAACAAGTGTGTCGCCGCGAAGTGCCAATTTTTTGCCAAGAGTATTTCCGGCATCAATAAATGATTTATCAATTCTCTTTGAAGCCGCACCATAAACACATATATTCATATATATAACTCCGTTTCGATTGGTTTTTCATTTAATATTGCGCTGATTAAGGTTTCACCTTTATATTCAAGTCGAAGTGAGAAGAAAGGGTAGGTAGGATCGTTTATCAGTTTTAGAAAAATTTTATCACCTATCCAAATTGGAAGATCTAAAAGTTCAAATTTATCGACCCAACATAATTCTCCTTCATCACACTCTGTTATTTCACCGCAAAAATCGGATGAAGTGAAAATATGCATATATTCTGTTTCCCATTTATCAGATACAAAAGTTACAATACCTCTGTATTCAGATGAATTAAGGGTTAATCCGGTTTCTTCAAATACCTCACGTTTATTGCACTGTTCGGGACTTTCTTTATCTTCAAATTTTCCGCCAATACCGACCCATTTATCACGGTTTAGATCATTTTCTTTTTTAACGCGGTGAAGCATAAGATATTTTCCATCTTTTTCAATGTGGCAAAGTGTGGTATTCCTCATTTCTTTTCTGCTTCCTCCGAATCTGTTTTAACAATATCTGATTGTGTATATCCTTTCAAGTAGAATATTGAGGTGTCGGTATGTTCAGTGTCAAATACTCCGTTATATTGTATTCTCTCATACTCTGATAATATTTCAGAATATTGTGATCGGTCACTCCAACGGAAATAATTATTTTCATTATCAATATAGCCAACAGTATCAATAACAGGTAATTTTTCAGAGAGAGAAAGAAGATACTTGTTATATTCCGTTAATTCAACACCGGCAATATCAAGAACATAACTTGAAAGATAGTTTGAACTTAATTTATCTATTGTTTTTTCTTCAATATCATAATTTGCCCAGATTATAAATGGGGTTACATGACGAGACTGTTCCTGTTCAAGAGATATACTTGAAAGACTGTTTACACCAAGAAGCTTAGCAACAAAATCAGTTTCAATTGAAGGCTGGTGATCGCCGAACATACAAATTATTGTCGGTTCTTTAACATTCTTAAAATAATTTATTAGTTCTTCAAAAGCAGAGTCACTGGCTTTAACAAGTGATAAATATTTGCTTGCTTTTACATAATATTCTTCACTGTTAATTGAAATACATTCATTGAAATTTGAAGCACTTGTTGTATAACCGCCATGGTTTTGCATTGTTACATTAAACATAAAATACGGCGTATTTTTCTCGCGTGCCTCATAATCATTTATTATTTCTTTATAATCATACGAATCGCTGACATATTGCCTTATGATCATATCTTTTTTGTCGGGAGAGTACATATTGAGAAGATTTTGAAGATAATCAGGAGTATCACCGTTTGAAATAAAATCATCCATAAGTGAAATATCCATAATATCTTCAAGACTTTTGAATTTAGAAAAGCCCATATTATTATAAACGCTTACTCTGTTCCAACCGCTTGCATAATAAGGATGAAAAGCTGATGAAACATAACCTTGAGCATTAAGCGTTGAAACAAGGGAGGCAAGCGGGTTTTTAACATACAGCATATAAGCATTACTGCCGGAGGGCAAAAATGCTGTTGTATGACCCGTTAAAAATTCAAATTCAGTATTTGAAGTACCCGCACCGATAACGGGAACATAAAGATTTCCCTTAACGGTGTTTTCCTGAAGACTATGTAAAAACGGCATATAATCTTCATTTGTTTCAAAATCACCCAAAACTTTAAGGTCGGAAAGGGATTCATTCATAATACAAATGATATTCGGTGTTTTTTCCGAAACTTTTACTTCCTTTTCCTTAATCTTATCTTTAACATATTTTCCGACTTCGTTTGAATTATAGTTTGCAGGTTCGCTCATATAAAGATAATTAGTGTTGCAGAAAAAGCTGAATGCAAAGCCATAGTTTTTATATCCGCGTGACTGATTCCAAAAGTCGGGTTTAACGCCCAAATTTGTTAAAATGGATGTAAAATAAAAGATGAATAAAAGTGAAGCTGAAAATATTCCGCAAATGGATCTATATACTATTTTACCTTTTAATGATATTTTGGGAGTTTTTGTTTTAGTTGAAATTATTGTTATAAAAATAAATAATAATGAAGCCGTTATAATTTGATATGTAGGGGTATAATCATAAGTATTTGCGACATTAAGAGCCGTTCTTATTCCGAGAAAATCCATAGGAAGAAAGGGTGTTCCTCTGAATTCAACGATATAACAATGCGCAACTCCAAAACCAAAAACAAGGGAATTGGTAATAATATATGAAAGTTTATAACTTCCCGAAAGAGTAAAAATAAACAGATAAAAAACAAGTAGCACCATATAGTTGGCGAAAAACCCTAAATAAGTCATATTATATATGAAAATGCTGTTCAAGCATTCTGTCATAGATATAACAATGAAGGGCATTAGCAACAACCCAATAAAATGCATTACTTTATTTAATTTTACATCAGTTATTTTTATTGTGAAAGTAATTGCTGTACCGATTGCAAACGGAAACATCAAAGAAAATGCCAAAACAAGCCATTTAGAAGCAAATTCTTGGCTTAAATAACGGTCTTTGAAAATAATGACTGTTATCATTAAAGCAAAAGTTACTCCAACACCCCAAAAAAACGATTTTTTGGAATGAGAAACTTCAACATTATTTTTGATGAAGGTTGAAAAAGATTTTATTTTTTTAGTTAAATTTCCGTTTGAAATATACTTTTTAGATTTAATTATCAAACAAAATTCTTCCTTTCAACAAAAAAGAATTATTTTTCAAGTCTTTTCAAAATTTCATAGTTTTGAATTATTGCATGACCTAAGCCGTAAATCGGGAAAAATGTTAAAGCGGCGAATAAAACACCGAGAATTATTATTCCGAAACAAAGAGCGGCAAAGGTTAAACTTTTGCTGTAAAGAAAAAACGCAACAACAAAACTAATAACAATAATTCCGAAAGCAAAAACAAAGGCAATAAATTTAATAATATTACCTAAGTTTTTGAAACCGGGATTAGAAATTCTTTTGCTTGATGAAGATTGATGTTCGGTTTTAATCGGTCTTTTTGAAGCAGCCGGTCTTTTTTTGACCGGCGCTTTTTGTTTTGCGGGAACAGAATCAGATTTTGGTGCAGTTTTATCGGTTTTAACCTCAACCGGAGCTGTTTTTGAAACAGCAGTGTCGGAATAAGAACTTATATCCTTATCGTCCGAAAGAAAGTCATTAGTGAAATATTCGTTATCCATTATAAACCCTCCTTATATTTTTGAAACACCAATAGTAACTTTTTCTCCGTTTATATCCCATTCCTTAACAAATTGATTTTCTTTAGGATCGGAAATAGTTAATGAATCAGCAAGTGTATCTCCTGTAATGTCAGCGGTATTAGTTTTTGCAATTTCGCAAACTTTTTCGCTTCCGGTAATAGCGATTGTTATATGATCCATAACTTCAAAGCCGGCTTCTTTTCGCATTGTTTGAATTTTGGAAACCAATTCACGAACAAATCCTTCGCAAATTAACTCTTCTGTTAAGTTTGTGTCAATAGCAACCGTAATTCCGCGATCGGAAAGGGTATAGAATCCTTCTTTTTGGGTTGCTTCAATTAACAAATCGTCAGCAGTAAGTGAAATTTCACCAATTGAGATATTGAGCTTTAATTCATTTGTTTCATCAAGCTGTTTTTTAGCCGATGAACCGTCAAGCTCAGAAAGGGCAGTTCTTATTTCGTTTAACTGCTTTCCGTATTTCGGTCCCAAAGTTTTAAGCTGCGGCTTAAAGTTATAAGAAACAAAATTATCAACGGCATCTGTAAAGTCAACACTTTTGATGTTAAGTTCCTCACGGATAACTTCGATATAGAAATCATCAAGTGAAGTCGGCGATTTAACAAACATTTTGCCAAGCGGCTGACGGTTTTTGATATTTGATCCGTTTCTTGCTGCACGACCTAAAACAACAACCTCTAAAACTGTTTCCATCTTTTCTTCTAAGTCAAGATCAATATATTCTTCTTGAACTTCAGGGAAATTGCAAAGATGAACGCTCTTAGGCGCTGATTTATCGATGTTGCAAACAAGATTTTGGTAAATGCTCTCGCTCATAAAAGGAATCATCGGGGCAGCGGCTTTAGCGGTTGTAACAAGCGCGTTATAAAGAACAAGGTAAGCGGTTTCCTTATCCTCAGTCATACCCTGAACCCAATATCTTTCACGACCTCTTCTTACATACCAGTTACTTAGGTCGTCAACAAATGCTTCAAGTGCTCTTGCAGCTTCGGGAATTTTATAATCGGCAAGATTGTTATCAACATCTTTAACCATTGTGTTAAGTTTGGAAAGAATCCACTTATCCATAACTGTAAGCGCGTTTTTATTAAGAGTATGCTCAGTTGGATCAAATTTATCAATGTTAGCATACAAAACATAGAAAGCGTATGTATTCCAAAGGGTACCCATAAACTTTCTTTGACCCTCGGTTACGGCTTTTCCGTGGAATCTGTTTGGAAGCCAGGGAGCAGAGTTGATGTAAAAATACCATCTGATAGCATCGGCGCCGAATTGTGAAAGAGCATCAAAAGGATCAACCGCATTGCCCTTTGATTTTGACATCTTTTGTCCGTTTTCATCTTGAACATGGCCTAATACGATAACATTTTTGTAAGGTGCTTTATTAAAGATAAGGGTTGAAATTGCAAGAAGTGAATAGAACCATCCTCTTGTCTGGTCAACTGCCTCTGAAATAAAGTCAGCAGGGAACTGTTTTTCAAAAAGTTCTTTGTTTTCAAACGGATAATGATGCTGAGCAAAAGGCATGGAACCGGAATCAAACCAACAGTCGATAACTTCGGGAACGCGATGCATCTGCTTTCCGCAATGAGGACATTTAATGGTTACAGCATCAATATATGGTCTGTGAAGCTCAATGTCATCCGGACAATTATCAGACATTGATTTAAGTTCATCAATCGAACCTATTGCGTGCATGTGACCACACTCGCAGGTCCAAATATTAAGCGGAGTACCCCAATATCTGTTTCTCGATATACCCCAATCCTGAACATTTCTTAGCCAATCGCCAAAACGCTTTTTACCGATTGTTTCAGGAATCCAGTTAATCGTGTCATTATTTCTGATAAGATCTTCTTTAACCTCTGTCATCTTGATAAACCAAGATTCACGCGCATAGTAGATAAGGGGAGTATCACATCTCCAACAGAAAGGATAGTCATGCTCAAATTTAGGTGCGGCAAATAAAAGATTGCGCTTGTCAAGATCTGTCAAAACAAGCGGATCTGCATCTTTAACGAATTTTCCGGCATAGGGTGTTTCTTCGGTCATTTCGCCTTTGCCGTTAACAAACTGAATAAAGGGAAGGTCATATCTTCTTCCAACCTTGTTATCATCTTCACCGAAAGCAGGAGCAATGTGAACGATACCGGTACCGTCGGTCATGGTAACATAATTATCAGCAGTTACAAAATGTGCTTTCTTACCGAGCTTCTTTGCCTTTTCTCCGGTGCATTCAAATAGCGGCTCATATTCTTTGTATTCAAGATCCAAGCCTTTCATTGTTTCAAGAACTTCATAAGCCGGAGATTCTTCAGTTTTAAGAGAACCTAAAACTGAGTCAAGAAGAGCTTCAGCCATATAATATGTGAAACCGTCAGCCGCTTTAACCTTGCAATAAGTTTCATCCGGATTAACGCAAAGCGCAGTATTAGAAGGAAGCGTCCAAGGCGTAGTTGTCCAGGCGAGGAAGTAAGAGTCTTCACCCGCAACCTTAAATCTAACTATTGCACTGCGCTCCTTTACGGTTTTATACCCTTGAGCTACTTCATGAGAAGAAAGGGGAGTTCCGCAACGG
>JAZUJA010000123.1:0-5575 GCA_045642495.1 Acutalibacteraceae bacterium | reverse complement strand
CGCCGTCCGCACGGTTTTTGCGAAGTAACACTTAATATTGATAATTCTGACAGAACACTTAATTTTGATAATGATTCCGTTTCTGTTACAAGAAAATATTATCGCTCTCACGAAAGCGAATACCTTATAAACAATGTTGTTGTAAGACTTAAAGATGTTCACGAACTCTTTATGGATACCGGTCTTGGCCGCGATGGTTATTCCATGATCGGACAAGGTAAGATCGATACTATTATCAGTTCAAAATCCGATGAACGCCGCGATATATTCGAAGAAGCGTCAGGAATTTCCAAATACAGATACAAAAAAACTGAAGCCGAAAGAAAGCTTACATCGGCTGAAGAAAATCTTTTGCGCCTTAAAGATATTATGCTTGAGCTTGAAAGCAGGGTAGGCCCTCTTAAAGATCAATCTGAAAAGGCTGAAAAATTTTTGGCTCTTGCTGAGGATAAAAAGAAACTTGAAATCGGTCTTTGGCTATATACTCTCGATAATTCTAAGGATGCTTTGCGCGCACATGAAAGTAAAATTGATGCCGCAACGCTTAAATATAAACAAATTGAAGAAGCTCTCGCCGAGTTTGATAACGAAAACGAAAAAAACACAAACCTTTTTACCGCAACAACTGCCGAAATTGAGCAGATGCGCACTAAAATTGCTTTAGTTAATGAAAACACGGTTAAAATCAAGGGTGATATTCAGGTTTTTGAAAACGATATTCAGCATAATGATGAATCGCTTGCTCGTCTTAACAATGAGAAAAAGCAATTATCTTCAACCGATAGTGCCGTTAAAGCAGATATTGAAGCAAAAAGGGCAGAGGCGGCAAAAAAGCACCGCACAGTTGAAAAACTTCAAAATGACCTGAAAGCACTTGAAGAAGAACTTTCAACTTTGCTTTCCGATTCAGAAAGCATATCAAGAAAAATTGAAGATCAGGTTAAAGAATTAAACAATATTACTTCTCAAACTGCTGATTGCCGTGTTTCTTTAACATCGGCTCAAACACAGATAAACGAAATTCTCTTAAGATCAAAATCCGTTGATACACAAATCGAGGATCTTCAAAAAGAAATCGAATCATACGATAAAGATCTTTCCGAAACTAAGGTTTTATTTAATAAAACTGAAGAAAATATTGAATCACTTACTAATTCTGTTAAGGGATATGAATTGCGCTTAAAAAATAAAACAGAGTCTGTTGAAAACCTTCGTAAAACTGTTGACGAAATTCATATTGATCTTGAAACAAAGCGTCGCAGAATTGAGATATTAACTGATCTTGAAAAACACATGGAAGGTTTTTCAAAGGCGGTTGTTTCTGTTTCAAAAGAGGCTGAAAAAGGAATATTACGCGGTGTTATCGGTCCTGTTTCAAAGCTTATCACCGTTGATAAAAAATATGCCGTTGCTATTGAAACCGCTCTTGGAAACAATATCCAGAACATAGTTGTTGAATCAGAAGCCGATGCCAAACGAGCTATTTCTTACCTTAAAGAAAACAAGATAGGTCGTGCAACATTTATGCCTGTTTCATCTGTTAAATCAAGACCTTTTAAGGAATCTGGCTTTTCAAGTGTTTTAGGCTTTATAGATATTGCCTCAAATCTTGTTAAAACAAACACAAAGTACAGCGAAATAATCAAATATTTGCTTGGCGGTGTTGTTATAACCGATGATATTGATTCGGCTGTTACTCTTGCCAAGCAGTATGAATACCGTGTTAAGGTTGTATCGCTTGACGGTCAGGTAGTAAATCCCGGCGGCTCGTTAACGGGCGGTTCACTTGTTAAACAAGCGGGTATGCTCAGCCGCGCAAATGATATTAAACGACTTTCCGGTGAATGTGAAAAGCTTGAAACCGAACTTAAAGAGAAGAAAAACTCGCTTGAGGAACAAATCAGTGCTCTTTCTAAAATAAAGGCGGATATAGATGCTTGTAACGCATCGCTGATTTCTGCAAATGAGGATAAAATTCGTGTTATTGCGGAATGCAAGCGAATTGAAGAACTTAAAAAAGCTTCATCAAATCAGCTTGCTGAATTAACCGATGAAAAGAATAATTCCGATGTTAAGATAAAAGAATTAAAATCAACATCTAAGTCTGCTTCTGAAAAGTTATCTGAGCTTGAAAACAAGAAAGTTGATATTGAAAACTCTATTGAAAAGATGAGTGGCGGAAGAGATTCTATTTTTGTTCGTCGTGATACTCTTGCTTCCTCAATAACAGAGGTTAAGTTATCAATTATTGATAACGAGAAGGATGAGCGAAACTATAATCTTGCCGCAGATGAGCTTGAAAACAGCATTGGTTCAAGAAGAGAAAGAATTGAGCAGATTGATAACGAAATTTCAGCTACTCAATATAAAACCGCTCAACTAAAAAATGATATTCTTGCATTAAATGAGAAAATAGAAAACAATTCTCTTAGCATTAAAGATATCGAAGAAAGTATTAAAGCTCTTCATCTTAAACGCAACAATATTGAAAAAGCAGGGGTTGAGCTTAGAAGCAGTGAACGCGAGAGAACTCTTGAAAGAGAAAAAATCGGCGGGGAGCTTGCAAGACTTACAGAGCGTAGGGAAGTTATGCTTAATGAATATGATAATGTTATTAAGCAGCTTTATGATGAGTATCAGCTTACTAAGTCTGAGGCTGAAAACATCGCAGAGCCTATTGAAAAACCGGCTGAAGCTAAGAAAAATCTTGCCGAAGTTAAATCTAAAATTCGCTCTCTTGGTACGGTTAATGTATCAGCTATTGAAGAATATAAAGAAGTTAAGGAACGTTATGATTTTCTTTCCGAACAGATTGCAGATGTTGAACATGCAAGAAAAGAACTTCATAAACTTATCAATGAATTAACCGCACAAATGCAGGAACTTTTTGTTTTAGGATTTAATAAGATTAACGAAAACTTCACAAAAACTTTCCGCGATCTTTTCGGCGGCGGTTCTGCTTCTCTTGTTTTATCTGATCCCGAAAATGTATTAACAAGCGGAATTGATATCAAAGCGCAGTTGCCGGGCAAAAATGTTCCGAGTCTTGATGGTTTGTCTGGTGGTGAAAAAGCGCTTGTTGCTTTAGCGATTTATTTTGCGATTATGCAGGTCAACGCGCCGCCTTTCTGTTTCCTTGACGAGGTTGACACGGCGCTTGATGATATAAACGTTGATCGTTTCGGCGATTATATGAAATCTTCAGATACAAAAACTCAGTTTATTTGTATAACTCACAGAAGAGGTACTATGGAATCTGCTGATATGCTTTACGGCGTTACAATGCAGGAAAAAGGTGTTACAAAGTTGCTTGAACTTAATGTATCTGAACTTGAAAAAAATCTAATTGAAAATAAAGGTGCTTAAAATTTATGGGTTTTTTCAGCAAAATTAAAGAAGGTCTTAAAAAGACTAAAAATTCCATATCTGAGGGTATTGTAAGTGTTATCAATTCATTTACTAAAATTGATGAAGACCTTTTTGAAGAACTTGAAGAAGTTCTTGTTATGTCTGATATCGGAATACAAACTTCAACCGAAATATGCGGAAAACTTCGTGAAAAGATAAAACAGACCGGTGTTACCGATCCTAAGGAAATTAAAATTCTTTTGCGTGATATTATTGTTGAGATGTTGGGCGAAGATAAAGGGCTTATGCTTGATACAAAGCCATCCGCTATTCTTGTTATCGGTGTAAACGGCGTTGGTAAAACAACATCAATCGGCAAAATATCTTTAAGACTTAAAAATGCCGGTAAATCTGTTGTTTTAGGTGCGGCTGATACATTTCGTGCCGCTGCTATAGACCAGCTTGGTATTTGGAGTGAGCGCGCGAATGTTCCCATGGTAAAAAGTGTTGAGGGCAGTGATCCGGCTTCGGTCGTTTTTGATACCGTTGCTTCTGCTAAAGCAAAAGGCGCTGATGTTATCATTTGCGATACCGCCGGCAGACTTCATAATAAGAAAAATCTTATGGATGAACTTGCGAAAATCTACCGCGTATTAAAAAGAGAATTGCCTGAATCTTCAATAGAGACTCTTTTGGTGCTTGACGCTACAACAGGTCAAAATGCTGTAAATCAAGCAAGGGAATTCAAATCAGTTGCTGATATAACGGGAATTGTTTTAACAAAACTTGACGGTACTGCAAAAGGCGGTATTATTATTCCGATTCAAAGTGAACTTAATATTCCGGTTAAATTCGTTGGTGTAGGTGAGGGAATTGACGATCTTATGCCATTCAACGCACGTGAATTTGCGGATGGAATTCTTGATATTGAGGAATAAATTATGAAATTTTTAATTGCAACAACAAACGAAAACAAAGTCCGTGAAATCGGTAAAATTATTGAACCGTTAGGTGTAGAATGTATTATCGCTTCATCACTTCAATCTCCGCTTCCTGAGGTTGAGGAAAACGGAACAACTTTTGAAGAAAATGCTATGCTTAAGGCAAAAAGCGCTTTTGAAGCAACCGGCATTCCTTCTATTGCCGACGATTCCGGTCTTTGTGTTGATGCTCTTTTCGGCGCACCGGGTATATATTCTGCGCGATATTCCGGTCACTATAATGTTTCTTCTTTGAACAATGAAAAGTTGCTTAAAGAACTTGAAACCGTTCCTGATGATAAACGCGGTGCGCAATTTGTTTGTGCCATTGCCTGCGTTATCGATGAAAATACAAGTTTTGTTGTAAAGGGAATTTGTGAAGGAACAATTCTTCGTGAACCTATGGGAACAAACGGTTTTGGTTATGATCCGTTATTTATGACGGAACTCGGTTGTTTTGGCGAAATACCTTTGGAAGAAAAAAGTAAAATCAGTCATAGGGGCAGGGCGATCAAAGCGCTTTGCGAAAAACTTAAAGAATATATTAAGGAGTAATTATGTTAAATTCTCGTCAAAGAGCATATTTAAGAGGAATGGCTAACGGATATGAAACCATTCTTCATATTGGAAAAGGCGGCATAAGCGACCAAATAATAACAGAAGCTAATGAGGCGCTTGAAGCCCGTGAACTTATTAAATGCCGTATTCTTGAAACTGCACCGCTATCCGTTCGTGAGGCGGCGAATACAATCGCTGAAAAAACCGAAAGTGATGTTGTTCAGGTTATCGGATCACGTTTCATTCTTTATAAAGAAAGTAAAAACAATAAGCAAATTAAACTGGTGAAGTAATATGGCAAATATTGCAATGTTCGGCGGAACTTTCAATCCATTTCATAATGGGCATTATAAAATGCTTGAATCGGTTTGTAACTTGTCTTTTATTGATAAGGTTTTGGTTATTCCCGATAATATTCCGCCGCATAAAAAGGCAACTTTCACCGTTTCAAATGAAGATAGACTGATGTTTTGCAAGCTTGCGACTGAAGATTTTGCAAAATCTTTTGTTTCTGATATTGAACTTAAAAGAGAAGGAAAAAGTTATACACTGCACACGGTTTTGGAACTTAATAACCTTTTCCCCGGCGATAATATTTATATAGTTGTCGGCGGTGATATGATAAATTCGATCGAATCATGGTACCGTTTTTATGAGTTGGCAGAAAAAGTTACATTTTTAAGTTTTAA
>JAZUJA010000122.1:0-23469 GCA_045642495.1 Acutalibacteraceae bacterium | reverse complement strand
CTCAATCAGTATCTGCTCTGCAGCAGATGCGGGTATCAAGTCGGATCTAGTATTTATGTTTATGAATAAGGCTGGTGAATTGTCATAAAACCGCAGCGCTTTTGGCAATGTAATTCAAAAAAGTTGTAACCACTTTTCCATCTGCATCGTATAAAGAGATGCAATGACAAAAAAGGAGAATTCATTATGAAAGACAATAAAGCTTTGAACGACGACGAGCTCGATAAGGTAACGGGCGGTGCCGCAAAGGTTGTTGCTGCAGATGATGCCGCCGCTACCACAAATACGGTAGAGAGCGGCGCCGTTATTATCGTTAAAAACGGCAAAAAATTTACCGCCCCGGGAGCGCAAATGAAATGAGTGTGTTATGAAACATAAAAATACACAATCCGAGGTTATATTATGGAAGTCAACAAAAATCTGAAAATTGAAGAAAAGAAAAGCATTAAGAATGAAGAGCCCCAAAACAAGAAGCTTAAAGATGACGAGTTAAATGAAGTTAACGGCGGCGGTATTGCCATAAGACCTTCGGGAAACAAGCCTTCGGATAATGGTAATTTGCTTTAATAATTATAAGATAGGTCCTCCGAAATCATTTTCGGAGGACCTTTTTTTACCATTGATAAACCATAACCGTGTTGGGCTTTTCCCAAAACCTGACTCTAAGGCGCTTTTTGGTGCAGTTAACCGAAAAACTAAGCGCCGTGGTCATGATATTTCCGTGATCTCGAAGCGGCTTTTCGTTGCCCGAATAATATTGTCGCAATTTTTCAAATGTTCCGTTTTCTTCATAGTATTTCATAAGTCCGCGCTGCAAATCCTCAAAATTATCGTTTGTTTGCGCCCAAACAAGATCGCTGCGGCCGAGGTATTCTGAATATTTTTCAAACCCTTCGGTTGCCTTTTCGGATTTATCGCCGGCAAGATAGGCATCATAACAAGCCTTGTAACCCCTAACAAGTATTGCTTCGGCAGTTTGATCATCAATGTCAACATATTTTCCGTTTTCATTAACGGGTATTTTTTTAACATTGTCGCTTCGCCAGTCAAGGCCGGGCATTTTGCCTTCTCGGTCTTTGCAAAAATGAATATGCCCCTCTTTATCTCTGTATGCAAACGGGATATGCAATATCTCATTTCGCCACATAATTTCTTCCATTAAATTTGCCATTTGGCTTTGCGTTTCGATTTTATCTATTCGCTCCATTCCGAATTGAAGCCTGCCGTATCCGCTTTGATCTCTTGAGGTGCTGTTGAATTCGGGGTAAATATAATAATTGCCCTGACCTTGTTGACGGGGCATATACTTTATTTCATCGTTGGCAATCTCAATAAGTCCGTAATTTCCCTTTGCGTCACCAATCATAAGGCATAAGTTCCAGCCGCTTGCAATGCTTTCGTCTAATAGAGTATATATATCAAGCTTTTCCTTCAAAAACCTTATTGCCTCGTCAACCGTTGCGCAGAAGGATGTTACCATAAACGGAATACATACAGAGCAAAGCCTTATTTTTGCATTCGGGTTTGTGCCGAAGCAGGCAAACTGCTTTTCAAATTCTCGCATATTGTATTCTATGTACAGTCCCATAGAATTCATAGAATCCGTGGCCACTAACGGCAGGGCATTATAAAGCTCATCATCTATCGCACCCATTTTAAGCAGATCATCATACCGCACAGCATCTGCGCTTACCTCGTCATAGGTGAAATTAAGGGTATCGTATTTTCCGTATTTAACATGTGTTATATAGCAGGGAAACTGTGAAACGGTTAAATCAAGATTTCGCCCGATAAGAACATCGCCGCTCTTTGTTTTTGTTCCCAAAGCGGAGCATGCGAAGTATTTATCAATATCAAATCGGCGGTTTGCGTATTGGAGCGCCTTTTTGAAATCAAAATTATAATGCCTGTCGCAATCGATAACATAATCGCCTAAATCGGTGAAGTTATAATATTTTTGATTTTTTATTTTCCAATTATAATATGCGCCTTTTCGTCGGTTATCGTTATTGTATCTTCTGTTCATAGTTTTTCTCTTTTCTTATGGATTTTTATTTTATTCTATGAAAAAGCGAGAAAATGTTTAATGCGAGTGCCGCTATAGTGCAAATTAGCTCGATTTTTTGTGTTATATTTCATTGATTATTGAAATAAATTATGTTATTATGTAGGTGTATTTTAATAATATTCGGGTGGGCACCTACCGAAAAGTCAGGCCAAAAAATTAACGGAGGAATCGTTATGTTAAGTTATATTTGGCCTATCGCTCTTGTGGTGGTTTCCAACACGGTTTATCAGATATGCGCAAAAAGTGTGCCCGAAAAGGTGAGTCCCTTTGCCTCTCTCGGCGTGACCTACCTTGTGGGTGCGGTTGTTTGCTTTGTTTTATATTTTGTTTCGCATCCCGGCGAAAATGTTTTCAAGCAGTTTGCGGGGCTTAATTGGGCTTCTTATGGGTTGGGCGTTGTTATCGTCGGCCTTGAGGTCGGTTGGATATATGCTTATAAAGCAGGATGGCAGGTAAGCGTTGGATCAATAGTTCAAAGTGCTTTCCTTGCGGTTATGCTTGTGCTTGTTGGTTTCCTTTTGTATAAAGAGGCGATAACCTGGAATAAAATAGTAGGTATTATCGTTTGCCTTGTAGGTCTTGTTTTCATAAATCTTAAATGATTTTTAATATAAAAAAACCCGAAAGGATGATATAAATGGCTGAAATGATACAGTATAAATGCCCAAATTGCGGCGGCGCGCTTGAATTTAACGCCGAATCGCAAAATGTTAAATGCCCTTACTGCGATTCCGAGTTTCCGGTTGATGTTCTTCAAAATGCCGCAGAGCTTGATGAAACAATCGCAAAAGAGGATAAGCTTGATTGGGATACTAATATGGATAACACCTGGCAAAACGGTGAGGATTCAGGGCTTAATTCATATATCTGCAAATCCTGCGGCGGCGAAATCGTGGGTGACGATAATATGGGTGCTTCAACCTGCCCGTTTTGCGGAAATCCCGTTGTTATAAACGGCAAATTTCAAGGCGAACTAAAGCCCGATCTTATCATTCCGTTTAAGGTTGATAAATCAGATGCGAAAGAAGCGTTAAGAAAGCATTTTGAAGGCAAAAAACTGCTTCCTTCCATATTTAAGGACGAAAATCACATTGATGAAATAAAAGGACTTTATGTACCCTTCTGGCTCTTTGATGCCGATGTTGAGGGAACGGTTAAGTATCGGGGAACAAAGGTCACCGCTTGGTCTGACAGTAGGTATGACTATGTTAAAACAAGCTATTTTGCTATCATGCGAAACGGCAATATGGCTTTTGAGGATATACCGGTTGATGCTTCAAGCAAGATGCCCGATGATCTTATGGACTCCCTTGAACCGTTTGATTTTTCCGAAGCGGTTGATTTCAAAACTGCTTATTTTGCCGGTTATTTTGCGGATAAATATGATGTTTCGGTAGAGGATAATCTGCCGCGAATCAACACCCGCGTTAAGCACAGCACCGAGGATGTTCTGCGCGAAACGATAACCGATCTTTATGATTCTATCACGGTTGAGGATTCTTATATCGAGCTTAATAACGGCAAACCTAAATATGCGCTTTTGCCCGTTTGGCTTCTCAACACAAGCTGGAACGGACAAAAATACATATTCGCGATGAACGGTCAAACCGGAAAATTTGTCGGCAATCTGCCGATGGATAAAGGTCTTTTCAAAAAATACTTTGCCATGGCGGCAGGTATCGGTGCGGCAGCGGCAGGCATAATTGCATATATTGCCGGATTTTTATTTTAAGGAGGAAAAGCGAAATGAAAAAGTTTGTTGCATTTTTGGTTTGTTTGTTGCTTTTTTCCTCGGTTGCTTTTTCCGCCTTTGCTGATGATTTATCGGGCCACAGATATATGATTGATTCGGCAGGCGTTTTAAGCGAACAAAATGCCGCGGTGTTAGAAAATGAGTTGCAGAAATTCAGCGAAAAATATGATGCCGATTTTGTTATCGTAACGGCTAAAAACATAAACAGTTGCCTTTTAATGGATTATGCCGATAATTATTATGATACGCATAATTATAAAAAGGATGGGCTTTTACTTCTTGTCGGTATTTATGATGACGGATCCTATGAGCGCGGCAACAGTTATATTTCCACTTCCGGAAAATGTATTAAAACAATAGGTAACGAAGAAATAAGCAAGATCGGAAATAAGGTTACGGGTATGCTTATTGGCGGCGATTATGCTCACGCTTTCGAAACCGCGAAAGATGAAGTTGAGTCCGAGATGGATTTAGGTAGATTAAAGAAAATCGGTATTCTTATTGCGGCTATGCTCGTTGTCGGATTGCTTTCAGGTCTTATATATACCAATTCATTAAAGCGTCAGCTTAAAAGTGTTTTCGCGGCAACCGATGCCGATAACTATTTAGTCGGGAACAGTCTTGTTCTCAAAGGTTCTTTTGATCATTATTTATATTCAAATGTTGTAAGAACAGAGAAGCCGAAATCAGATTCAAACGGAACACATACTTCATCCTCCGGTAACACACACGGCGGCGGAGGATTTTAACAAAAAAAGCATTTTCCCGAACAAAATTTTTGTTCGGGATTTCTTTTTCTTTATATCTTTACAAATATAATTTCGGGTGATATAATAATACTAATTGTTTGAATTTTTACGTCGGGTGAATATTATTATGGATTTTGATAAAAGAGATGAAATGAATTCCGAGCAGGGAAAATTCTCATTTGAAGAATTTTCGCAGGAAAATTCCGAAGGTAATGAAGTGCCGGAAGATGCGCTTCAAACAGAGGAAGAAATTTCATTTTTTGAAAATTATAAAAGAAATACTGAGGAAGACTCCTCTGAAATGGCAGAAGAAAATAAAACCGAAGAGGAAGAAACGGCATCAGCCGAGGATACTTTTGAGGATATTTCCAATCAGGTAAATGAGGATCTTCCGCAGGAAAATCCGACTGAAAAGCCCAAAAAAAGCAAGAAAAAAATTATAATTATTTTAAGTATTATTGCGGTCGTTTTAATCGCGCTTTCGGCTGCATTTGTTTATTGCTCGAAAAAATGGAAATCGGGCGATATGAAAATGCCTTCACTTATCGCTTCAACCGGTCTTTATCAAGGCGAAAACTTTGTTTTTTTTGACGGTGTGAGTGTAAACGGCACAAGCCTTAAAGGCAAAACCGTAAAGCAGGCTAAAAAACTTATTGAGGAAAAGGCAAAGGAAGATAACGGAAAATTCCTTATAACCGTGTCTTTTGAAGATAAAAGTGTTGAAATCGGCAAGGATGAAATTGCGTATTCACTCCTTAGTGATGATGTTCTTAAAACTGCAAAACAGTTTTGCGTTGATGTTATGCGCGGCAAAAAGAAAAAACAAAAGCAGGATTATATCGCCGAAATAACACTTTCGGAAGATTCTAAAAAGGCGATAATTGAAAAGGCCGCCGCGGTTATAAGAAAAGATCCCGTTGATGCAACCTTTGGCAAATCCGAATCGGGCGGATACGGGTTTACGCAGGAGAAAAACGGTTATGAGCTAAACGGCGATCAGCTTGTTTCGGTTCTTGCTGCTGTTGTTAAGGATAAGCAGTTTAATGCCGCAATAACTGCCGAGGTAACCCCAACTTCACCCAAGATTACAAGAGCAGATCTTGAAAAAAATGTAATGTTGCTCGGTGAATACACAACAACATCAACAAATAACGCAAACGGCAACTCAAATATGGCAAAGGCGCTTTCAATGTGTCAAGGCTCGGTTATTAACCCCGGAGAAACATGGTCTTTCAACGCCCATACAGGCAACAGCAATAACGCTTCTGCCGGTTGGAAAGAAGCCGGTGTTTATTCAAACGGTCTTGTAACAACAGGTATCGGCGGCGGAATTTGCCAGGCTTCAACAACAATTTATAATGCGGCGCTTCTTTCCGATATGCAGGTTGTCGAGCGCTATCCGCACACATGGGCGGCGGCTTATGCCCCCGCGGGTCTTGATGCCGCGATAAACTATCCCTCGGCAGACCTTAAATTAAAAAATGCAACAAATTATCCGATGTATTTTGATTGCTATATGACCGGAAAAACTCTTGTTTGCAAGATTTACGGTTGCAAAAGCTGGGACTATGATTCAATTAAGCTTTCAGCTTCAACAACATCAACCGTTGCAGGCAGCCATAAAACCTGCGTTGCGTCAAGATCATATATCAAAAACGGCGCGGTTGTAAAAACCGAATCGTTGCCTTCTTCAAGATATAGTCTTAAACCCAAGCAGAGCCCGCAGGAAGCAGCCGCCGCAGCCGCTGCTGCGCAACAGCAGAATAACTCCTCTGCTCCCGAACAGTCTTCTACGCCGGCACCCACGCCCGAACCTGCTCCGCAACCTCAACCGGATCCTTCGGGTGAGCAACAGCAATAAAAAATATCGGCTTTCGAAATGCTTCGAAAGCCGATTTTCTTATTTTATAAAATGTTTATAACCGTTCTGCCGCACTTTTCGGCATATATAACCGTGTTTTTTGTGCCGCCCGATTGACCGTCATAAAAGGTCAATATAAAATCAGAACGATCAACCATATATTTATTTCTATCCATAAAGCAAGCGTGATAATATGAGGGAGAAAGTATGACCACCTCGTCCGCTTCGGCAAGTATTTCGGCGTATCTTTTTTTCCATGCAAACGGAAATTTTTCCTCTTGCCCCTTAAACGGAACGGCGCACACAAGCTTAACATTTTTTCCCGCTTGCCGCAGGGTCAAAACCGCGTTTGCCGCAATGATATCAAACCCCATTGCCATACCCGAAATAAAGGTTTTGCAGCCGGCATCGTAAAGCTCAAAAAGCTTATCTGTAAGATCGTTTTCAAATCGGATATAATCGGGGCAATCTCCTTTTATGGGAAAGGGGAATTTTTGCGGTCGGTAGCCGGTGAAACAACAGGTGTATTCGCTATCACTCATTCTTTTTCTCCTTTTGGTAATTAACGGCGATTATTCCGGCGATAACCGGTACGCACAGCAGCAGCTTTACAAGAGAAAAATCCTCATTGAGTATAAATCTTCCCGCCAAAACCGAAACCACAGTGCAAACATTCGAAAAAACAGATGCTTTAGTAACACTTATAAGCGATACGGCGTAATTGTAAAGCAAAAAAGAAACCGTTGAGCATATAAGTCCCAAAAACAAAACCGAAAATATAAAATCCGGGTGTGAAAAAGCGGCTTTAAGCATTGGCACCGCTTTACCTTTAAGCGAAATAAATGCGATCGCGTTAAAGGTTATAGCCGCCAAAACCGTCATAAAATATGTTCGCTCAAACGGGGTGAATTCGCCGGAATGCTTTCGGCTTAAAATGTTGAAAACCGCCGCGGATATAACTGCGCCGAAAAGCAGAATAATACCAAGCGGATTTCCCGATTTCCCGCCAAACGAAAGCATACTTATAACGGCAACGCCGCAAAGCGATACCATGCAACCCGCAACCTGAAGTACGGTAGGTTTTTCATTCAAAAAAGGACCGGACATAATGAACACAAAAACGGGAACAAGTGCGATGATAACCCCTGCCAGTGCGGAGGAGGTCATATCCATTCCGTATTGCTCAAAAATAAAATATAAAACCGGCTGTGCTATTGCCATAAGCGTAAGCCCCAAAAGATTTTTGCCTTTGTATGAAACCTTTATGGCACGCGTTAAGATAAGCAAACTCATAAAGATAAAAGATACAATGTATCTTATTGCCAAAAGCATAATCGGCGTAACATATTTAAGTGCCACCTTGCAAAAAATAAATGCAAGTCCCCAAAAGATTTCGGCGGCAAGTGCCGCCGAAATACCGTAAAAACTTTTGCGCTTTAGATTTTCCACAGATTTATGCCAACTTCTTCGCTGTATTCACGCTCAATTTCGCCATCAACAACCGTGATGAAAATTTCACCGGTGAGGGAAATTCTGCCCTCAAAAAGATGACCGCCGAAGGTGTGGCATTCACCCTCGCTGCAGGTGATATGAAGGTGAACATAAGGCTCACCGTTCATCGAAGTGATGCTTCCGTTAAGGGCAAGAATTTCAAAACTGCCCGATTTTGTTATCTTATCGTATTCTTTTTTTGCGGTATCAAAAACACCGATCGTTACATTATCGGTAGCGCCGATGCCGGTTATAGAACCAACCTTAATGTTTTCTTCCTTGGCAATCTTTGCAATAGCCGCGCAGATTTCGTCACCTTTCTGCAAACGAACGCAAAGTGTGTTTCCAAACTGTTTTTTACCCATATTTATCTATTCCTTTCTTTTTTAACCGATTTTTCGGTTTCCTTTATCATCAAAGGTGCGTTTGAGCGCCCTTTCAACCGGGATTATGCTGATTATTATAAGAACTATCTGTGCGATAGAGAGAACCGTTGTTAAAATGCTCAAGGCCTGTTCCGATTTAATAAACGGAATTTGTATAGCAACGGATAATATAAGTGAGATAATTCCGATCTTGATCCAAAGCTTTCCGCAACAAGTATGGGCAAAATCCCATGTTTCTTGGCTTAGGGTCGATCTTCTTGTTCTGTATCCGAAAACATAGTTTATTGATTTTGGCGGATGATATTTCATAATAAAGCCGCCTATCAGCATACAAAGCGGAATAATGCAGTTGCAAAAAACAATAAATAAGGACACATAATCACCCCCCTTTTCAGAACCGTTATATTATACCATACTAAACTCCCTTTTGGCAATTTTTTTATTATGAAATATTTTAGTTGACTTTAAGAAAAGTTTGTGCTAAAATAATCTGGTCGTATGGAGAGGTATCGAAGCGGTCATAACGAGGCGGTCTTGAAAACCGTTTGGTAGCGATACCACAAGGGTTCGAATCCCTTCCTCTCCGCCAAAGAAAAAAAGGACTTGTTGAAAAACAGGTCCTTTTTTCTGCTTTTATTAACTGAAATCAAGTGTTGTTTTTGCAAAAAATCAATTTGAATATAATCATTTATGGCTTTTTTTGTTAAAAAGTAGTGAAAAGTTGCTTTGGTTATATCAATTTTTGTTGACTTGAAAATCTCTTTATGATATATTGAAATCAGTATATGAAGGGGGTTCTCTTATGTTTTATATCAATAAAAACATTACAAACACCGTTGTTGACTTTGCAGCGGAAGAGCTTAAAAAGTATATCAGAATGATGGTTCCGCGCGGCGGCGATGTTGAAATAAACTATGCACCCGATGCGAAGGACGGTTTCCGTTTGGGTCTTATGCAGGATTTCGGTCTGCCCACTGATGAGGCAAAGGACCTTTTCTTTGATGATATTGTTTATATCAATACCGATAAGCAAGGCGGCATCATCGCAGGTTCCAATCCGCGAAGCGTTCTTCTCGCCGTTTATCAGTATCTTAAAGAAAACGGTTGCCGCTGGCTTTTCCCGGGAATTGACGGTGAGTATATTCCGATAAAGGAATTAGAGCCGGTTAATTACCGCCACTTTGCAGATCAGCGTATCCGCGCTCAATGTAACGAGGGCGCTGAAAATCAGGCATCTGTTCTTGAAACTATCGATTTCACACCCAAGCTCGGTATGAACGCATATATGCTTGAGTTTGATATTCCGTTTATTTATTATGATAGATATTATAGCCATATTTCCAATGAAAACCGTGAAAAAGAAAGCGTTACCAAAGAACAGGTTTTGCAGTGGAAGCGTGCAACCGAGGTTGAAATGGCAAAGCGCGGCATTATCGAATTTGATATGGGCCACGGCTGGACCTCCGAAGCATTCGGTATTTCTTCCGTTGGCGGCTGGGTAAAAGATTTTGATAACCCGATCCCCGAAGAAACAAGACAGTATTTGGCGCTTATTAACGGCAAGCGTGACCTTTGCAACGGCGTAGCTCTCAACACTCAGTTCTGTATGTCCAACCCTGAAGCCAGAAAAATTGTTGTTGATTATGTTGTTGAGTACGCTAAAAAGGCAACCAATGTAGGCGTTCTTAAAATTTCTCTTGCCGACTGGCAGAAAAATCACTGCGAATGTGATGAATGTCGAAAGATGCGCCCCTCAGATTATTATGTAATGCTTCTTAACGAAATTGATGAGGCATTTATTAAAGAGGGTATTGATATGCGCCTTGGTTACACAATGTATTCCGATACAGCGTGGGAGCCGGAGGTTATGTCCTTCAAAAACCCGAGCCACTTTATTGCAACCTTGGCACCTATCAGCCGCAACTATCTCTCTTCGGCACCCAAAAATCCCGTTCCCGAAAAGCTCACTCCCTATGTTCGCAATGTATCCGGCCGTCTTGACACCTTGGAGGAATATGTTTACCGTGCACATCAATGGGAAAAACAGTCCGGCGCTCAGCGTTTTGTTTATGAATATCACTTCTGGAAAGAGCAGTATTATAATCCGAGCCCGATCACCCTTGCAGAGCGTATTCACGAGGATATTTTAGCATTTAAGGATAACGGCTTTATCGGTATGATGGAGGATTGCTCACAGCGTCACTTCTTCCCGAACGCAATCGGTTTCACCGTTTACGGCAACACCCTTTTCGATAATAAAACCGATACTTATAAGACTATTGAAGATTACTGCGAGCATGCTTACGGTGCCGCAAAGGATATCGTTATGAAATTCTTTGAGGATATTAAGGCAACCTTCACACATGAGTTTGTTGAAACAGTTCATTCAAAACCGGTTAACCTTGAGCATTATCATGATGCTTCGGTTATTCCGAATTTGGAAAAGGCAATTGAAATCTGCAATAAGCTTGATGAAGACCTTAAAGAATATCGCATAATGCCCGTTCGTGTTCAAACGGTTTCTATCCGCTTGCTCGGATATTATACCGAGTATCTTCGCGGTCTTGCAAACGCTTTCATCCTTAAAGCTCAGAAGAAGGATGAAGAAGCAAAGAAATATTATTTGGATTTCTTCAAAGAATTCGGTAAAAAAGAATTTGAAATTGAGCGTTATTATGATCAGTGCATCGCGCGTATAGCATTTGATCCGATATTCAATTCAACTGCACAAGCCGCAGATATGTAATTATTCCGGCTTGATGGGAGAGGCTACATAACGAAGTGGCCTCTCTTTTTGGATTTTTAATGATTTAATTCGTAGTTTGCGTGTGATCTGTTAAAAAATTATTGAGATTGATTTTTAAGGGGGTATTCTGATGGCTGATAACTGTATAAAATGCGGCAAGCCTACAGATGATAAACCGTTTATAAGAATAAACGGGCACCTTACTTAAATAGGGTGCCCGTTTTTTTAATGCGGTGTTTTGGTTTCTTCTCTTTTTCTTATCGCCCTTCTAACGCGGTTTATATGCCGTTCAAAATCGCCGTTATTTATAAGCTCGGCTAAAACAAACTGCTCAAATGTCGGAACGGTGCAGGAATAAAAGCCAAGCGTTTTCTCATATTTTTTCGCAAGGGAAATAGGCAACACCATATATCCTGCACGAAGCGCAGGGGAAATGGTTTTTGAAAATGTGTTAAGATAAATCACATTGTCATGCTCTGATAGGGCAAATAGTGTGTCCACCGGTTTTGATGAAACGGAAAATTCCGATTCAAAATCGTCCTCAATAATATATCTGCCCCCTTTTCCTGCCCAAAAGATATATTCGTGGCGCTTGCTTGCCGTTGCGGTAATTCCCGTAGGAAAGCTTCTGTAAGGGGTGGTATGCAAAACATCGGCATCGGTTTTTGAAAGCGCTTTGCTTGAAATGCCGTTGCTTGAAAGCGGCAATAATTCATATTTAACATCCGCCGCGCTATAAACCTGCTCAATCTTTTCGTAAGAGGGTGACTCAATGCCGTATATTTTATTCCTGCCCAGAAGCTCTATAAGTAAGCCGTATAAATACTCCGCCCCCGAGCCGATTATTATTTGATTTATTTCAACATTTATTCCGCGGTTTCGTTTTAGGTATAGCTTTATCGCTTCACGCAGCTGATCGCATCCGGCGTTAGGCGATTTTTGCATAACAACGCCGCTGTAATCCGAAAGCACCTTTCGCATCGTTCTTTTAAGAACAGAAAGCGGAAAATCGGGATAGGTATGTATGGTGTTATGAACAGGTGCTTGTTCGGTGCGCATTTCCTTTGAAGCGGCAAAGCCGTTGCTTTTTCTGAATGTGACAAAAAAACCGCTTCGTTCACGCGATTCAATATATCCCTCGTCACAAAGCAGAGCATAGCTATGCTCAACCGTGATTGTGCTAACACCCGTTTCGGCGGCGGTTGTTCGTTTGCTCGGCAGCTTTGCGCCTTCGCTGTAAACTCCGTTTATTATATCGTCCCTTAATAATTTATATAATTGAAGATATGCCGGAACGGTACTTTCGGTATCAACTGAATATCTCATCTGGTTATATAAAAAACTCCTTTTTTGGTTATTTTAGTATGACCAATTTTATTATATAATATTTTCGTAAAAAATCAAGGAGCAGATAAGAAATGCCTCATAACAACCAAAAAAAGATTGCGGTTATAAATGATTTTTGCGGCTTTGGCAGATGCTCTATTGCCGTGTCGCTTCCCATTATTTCCGCTATGAAAATTCAATGTTGTCCGCTTCCCACTGCGATTTTTTCAAATCATACGGGGTTTGAAAGCTTTTTTTGTACGGATTACACGGAAAATATGAATACATATATTGATGAATGGGCAAAACTTGACCTTCAATTTAATGGGATTTTAACGGGATTTTTGGGCTCGAAAGAGCAAATATCCATCATAAAGCGATTTTTAGATGTATTCAAAACAGATGATAACATAACGGTTATTGATCCCGTTATGGGTGACTACGGAAAGCTTTATCCCACCTATTCTGAGGAACTTGCCTCAATGATGCGTGAGCTTGTTCCGTTTGCCGACATTTTAACGCCTAATTTAACCGAGGCGTGCATTTTAACCGATACGGCATATAATCCCGATATGAACGGCGATGATTTATGCTTGCTTTGTGAAACTTTGAGCAAAATGGGACCTCAAAAAATCGTTATTTCGGGTATTTCACGAGGCGATAGTCTTGAAAACTTTATTTTTGAGGCAGGAAAACAGACAAAAAGTGTTTTCGCCCATAAGGTCGGAGAGTGCCGTTCGGGAACGGGAGATGTTTTTTCTTCGATCATTGCGGCTGATGCCGTAAACGGCGTTGATTTTTGTGATAGCGTTCATCATGCTTCTGAATTCATCGCAAAGGTGCTTCGCAGAACGGTTGAGCTTGATCTGCCAAAAACTGACGGAATATGTTTTGAAGAATTTTTATCTGAAATATAAAGAGGGATAATATGAAAATACAAACTGTTAAAAATATGTGTCTTGCCGGTGTTTTCACCGCGATGGTTTTTGTAACGACCGCATATTTGCAAATACCAAGTCATACGGGTTACACCCATGTGGGTGACGGCTTTATTTATCTTTCCGCTTGCATTTTGCCCTTGCCTTATGCTATATTTGTTGGTAGTGCAGGTGCTGTTCTTGCTGATTGCCTGATGGGGTTTGCCGTATGGGCGCCCGGTTCTGCAATTATAAAGGCGGTTGCCGTCCTCTGCTTTTCATACAGTGCCAAAAAAATCATTTGCAAAAGAAACCTTTTGGCGCTTATTCCTGCCTGGGGCGCGTGCATTGGCGGATATTATCTTTATGAAGCGATGATAACCGGAAATTTTATTTCACCTGCTCTCGGCATACCGGGTTATATAACCCAGTCGGTTTTAAGCAGTGCGCTTTTTGTAGGCCTTGGATTTGCACTTGATAAAATGAAATTAAAAAATAAAATAAACGGAGAAAAAATGTTATGATGACCATTACATACCCTGTTAAAAACGGAATTTATGTTAATATGACCAATCGTTGTCCCTGCGCATGCACTTTTTGTTTAAGGCAGAATGCAGACAGTGTTTACGGCTCTGATCCACTTTGGCTTGAACGCGAGCCCTCGGTCAGCGAGGTTTGTGAAAGTATTGAAAAATGGGATCTTTCAAAGTATGATGAGGTTGTTTTCTGCGGCTATGGTGAGCCGACCGAACGCCTTGATGATTTGCTTTTGGTTGCGAAATTTATCAAATCAAAAAGCGATATAAAAATCCGCATCAACACAAACGGTCTTGCTGATCTTATCCATAATAAAAAAACAGCTCCTATGCTTGCAGGAGTTATTGATTGTGTTTCGGTAAGCCTTAACGCTACAAATAAAGAGGAATATTTTAAGATTGTTCGTCCGAAATTCGGTATAAATTCTTATGATGCCATGTTAAGCTTCACAAGGGACTGCGCTAAGGTTCTGCCCGAAGTTGTGATGACGGTTGTTGATGTTGTTACAACAATTGAGCAGCAGGAAGAAAGCCGCAAAATTTGCGAATCTTTGGGTGCTAAGCTCAGAGTAAGACCTTTTGAGGGATAAAAAATATTAAATGAATTATTCGCTGTAACTAAAAAAGTTACGGCGAATTTGTTTTTATATACAAAAATTCAAAAAAACTTGAACAATTTTTGTTAATATATTATAATTATCTAAAATGTGGCATTAAATATAATTGTAAGGGGATTACTATGGAGGTTGATGATTTCAAAAGCTTATATATTCAATTGTTTGCGAAATTCCGTGAGCTTAAAGAAAACAGCAAATCAAAATGGTGTCTTGCGGCGATTGATATTGAACATTTTAAGATTTTCAATGAAATATACGGCAGAGAATGCGGCGATCAGCTTCTTTCCGATTATTCAAAAATATTAAAATCTGTAACCGATAATAAAAAATCGGTCACGGCATATCTCGGCAATGATGATTTTTTGCTCTTTACGGAGTATGACTTAAATGATTTCAAATCGCTATCTGATGAATTGATTAGTGCTAAAGAAAAAATATCAACTCTGCCGGAATTTTGCCCGAATATCGGCGTTTATATTTTAGATGAAAATGAAAAGGTTTCTTTTGATACCTATGATAAGGCGATTTTTGCCAAGAATGAAGCCGCGGCAAACAGCAACTCAACTATATATGTTTATGATCTGTCTTTGCAGCAGGAACTTGTTGACGAGGTATTTTTTGCCGATCTTGAAAGGGCTTCAAACAATAATGAAATAACATTTTTTGTTCAACCTCAATGTCGTATTTCAACGCAGGATATTGTCAGGGTTGAAGTTTTGGCGCGTTGGAAAAAGCCGGACGGAACTTATATTTTGCCGGGAGTTTTTATCCCGATTTTGGAAAAAAACGGTCTTATTTCGCATTTTGATAAAATAATCTGGGAAAAGGCTTGCGCGTGGATCGCCTCATTGGTCAAGAAAGGGATAAATCCTGTTCCCGTTTCGATAAATGTATCTTATTACGATATTATGGTGATGGATGTTTGCGCTGTTTTAACAAATTTATGCGATAAATACAATATACCTTATAATCTTATAGGTATTGAAATTACCGAAACCGTTTTTGCGCAAAAGTTTGATTTGCTTGAAAAATTAGTTGTTAAGCTGAAATCCAACGGCTTTTTGATCTTTATGGATGATTTTGGTTCCGGTTTTTCTTCGCTTAATATGCTAAACAATATTCAAGTTGATGTTTTGAAGCTTGATATGGCGTTTTTGAAAAGCGGAGGAGTTTCAACAAAGAAGAATATAACGGTTATCGAATCAGTGATAAATATGGCTAAAATGATCGGCGTTCCCATAATCGTTGAAGGTGTTGAAAACAAGAAGCAGGAGAGCTTTTTGGTGGATACAGGATGCCGATATGCTCAGGGCAATTATTTCTATGCGCCTATGGATTTGAAAGCTTTTGAGAAATTGATTGATGATAATATTATTGATCGCAGAGGTTTTATATGTAAGTTTAATGAACAAATGCATGTCAGAGAATTTCTGGATGATAATAATTTCACCGATACCATGCTCAATAATGTTTTGGGTCCGGTCGCCTTTTTCTCCCTGCATGGTATGGATCTTTCCATAATTCGGTATAACAGCCAGTTTTATAACGCATTTAATGATGTTGAATTGAACAAATATGTAAATTCTATCCAAAAGTATATTATTAAACACGATCTGCATAATCTATATAATGCCCTTAAAAAAGCAACCGAAAATCCAACAAGCGGCGGAAGTTGCGAAATCAGAATGGAAAAAGAAAAAAAGGGCGTTTTCTGGTATCGCTTTCACTTTTTCTTTTTGAAAAAAGATAATAACAAAAGCATTTTTTACGGCAAATTTGAAGATATAACCGAAATAAATAAACGAAATTCAAGATTTGTGGAAATGCTTTGTGCTGATTCCGATGTGGCAATGGTTATAAATGTTGAGCAGAAAACGATCCAATATCTTTCTCAAAACAACGCTCTTTCCAACTCAAATATGCCTATGATGGATCTTGAAACAAGCACAAAACGCACGCTTAAAACCCGCATTGAAAGCAAAGAAGATAAAGAAAAATTTGTAAGCTTTTTTGATCCTAAGCGGATAAAGCAGATGTATAACAACGCAAATTATTATGAAAAACTTTCGCTCAATTTTAAGATAGATGATAAATTTGAGCCGGTGATATTTTCAAGCTATTATGTCAGGTGGAGTAATACTCAGGACTTGATCGCTTATGTTTCTGTTAAAAAAGTGAACAACTAATATTCAAAAAACTGATTTTAATTTTATGTTAAAATCAGTTTTTTTATTGTTAAAGCAATTTTGATAATATTTTGTCAGATGCTGTTGAAATAAACCGCTTTTTATTATATAATAAAATAGATATTAACTATATATTATTGCAACTGAAAAATGATGTTTTGTAAGATATATTTTTTTGGAGGATATTTTTTATGAGTGAGGAAATTTTCAGAAAGAAAAATCTTGATAAGGTTAAATCACCCGAAAGTTTGAATGATTATATCCATGTAACCAATCCGGGCGTTTGGATCGTGCTTGTAAGCGCGATAATACTTCTTGTCGGCGCTTGTGTCTGGGGTGTTTTCGGCAAGGTTGAAAGTAAGATTGATACGGCGGTAACGGTTGAAAACGGCAAAGCGATATGCTTTGTAAGCGATGAGGATTATTCTTCTGTTTCGGTTGGAATGACGGTTGAGTTCAATGATTGCAAAGGCAAAATTTCTTCTCTTTCCACACAAAAGATAAACGGTGAGTTCAGTTGTGAAGTAACCGTTGATAAAGACATAGAGAGCGGCACTTTTCCCGGCAAAATTGTTGTTAATGCGGTTTCTCCGATATCATTTGTATTGAATTGAGGAAATAAAAATGGCTGATAAGATAAAAATGCCGATAACAAAGGGCGTTGCCAAGGTCCCCGTTGTTATGCAGCTTGAAGCGCTTGAATGCGGTGCGGCGTGTCTTTGTATGGTTATGGCATACTATAATAAGTGGATTCCTATTGAGCAAGTGCGAGAGGATTGCGGTGTTTCCCGCGACGGTTCAAACGCGAAAAATATTCTTAAAGCCGCAAGGTTTTACGGATTTGACGCAAAGGGTTATCGCTTTGAGCCCGAATCACTTAAAAACGGCGGAAAATTCCCCTGCATTATCCATTGGAATTTTAATCACTTTGTTGTTCTTAACGGTTTTCGTCACGGCAAAGCATACTTAAACGATCCCGCAAAGGGCTCTTACAGCGTTTCAATGGAAACATTTGATGAGTGTTTTACCGGAGTTTGTTTGATTTTAGAGCCCTCCGAAAACTTTGAACCTTCGGGAAAACCGAAAAGTATGTTTTCTTTTGCCGCAAAGCGCCTTAAAGGCACGGGACCGGCTTTGGTTTTCACTGCCCTTACGGGAATTATCGGCGCTTTGATGGCGTTTATTCAACCGGCATTTTCAAAGGTTTTTCTTGATAACCTTCTTGGCGGAACTGATAAAGAATGGACTGTTCCGTTTTTAATTATTTTGGGCGTTTTCAATATTATTCAAATAATTATGTCGGTGTTTCAAGCGATATATTCGCTTCGTATAAACGGAAAAATGGCTTCTGTCGGAAATGCGGTTTATATGTGGAAAATCTTGAAACTTCCCGTAAAGTTTTTTTCTCAGCGTATGGCGGGCGATATTCAAAGTCGACAGAACTCACACGCCGTTATTGCCGAGTCACTTATTCACACCTTTGCTCCGATTTTGCTCAACAGCATTATGATGTTGGTTTATTTTTTTGTTATGCTTAGGTACAGCGTTATTTTAACGGTTGTGGGATTGTTTTCAATAGCCGTTAATGCCGTTGTTTCAAGATATATTTCAAAAAAGCGTATAAATGTTACCCGCGTTTCAATGCGCGATTCGGCAAAGCTTGCATCTTCAACCGTTGCGGGAATTGAGATGATCGAAACCATAAAATCATCGGGCGCCGAGAATGGCTTTTTCAAAAAATGGTCGGGCTATCAGGCAAGCGTAAATGCTCAACAGGTTAAATTTATTAGGCTTAATCAATATCTCGGTATGATTCCGCAGTTTGTTTCGGCTATCGCCGATAATACTGTTTTGTTGCTTGGCGTTTGGCTTACGCTGGAAGGCAAGTTCACAGTTGGTATGATAATGGCTTTTCAGGGATTTCTTTCTTCGTTTATATCGCCTGCGATGACACTTGTTTCCGCAGGGCAAACTCTTCAGGAAATGCGCACGCAGATGGAGAGAGTGGATGATGTTATGGAATATCCCGATGATGCCGTTTTTTGCGAGGATGCATCAGGCGATGAATATAAAAAGCTTTCGGGAAATATTGAGGTTAAAAATCTTGTTTTCGGCTATTCGCCCCTGGGGGATCCCGTTATCAAGGATTTCAGCATGAGCTTAAAGCCCGGCAAAACTGTTGCCATAGTCGGCAGTTCGGGATGCGGCAAATCCACAATATCAAAGCTTATTTCCGGAATTTACAAGCCATGGAGCGGCGAAATTCTTTTTGACGGCAAACCGATGAATAAAATATCGGAAAATGTTTTCCGCGGATCTTTGGCGGTTGTCGATCAAGAGATCATTCTTTTTGAGGATACCATTGCAAATAACATTAAAATGTGGGATGAAAGTATTGAGGATTTTGAAATGATCCTTGCCGCACGTGATGCGCATATCCATGATGATATTATGCAGCGCCCAAAGGGCTATCAGCATAAGCTTATCGAGGGCGGTAGAGATTTTTCGGGCGGTCAGCGCCAGCGTATTGAAATTGCACGCGTTTTGGCGCAGGATCCCTCGATTATCATTTTGGATGAGGCAACAAGTACGCTTGATGCCAAAACCGAGTTTGAGGTTGTTAAAGCCATTCGCGAAAGGGGCATAACCTGCATCGTTATTGCCCACCGCCTTTCAACCGTTCGTTCCTGCGATGAAATTATCGTTATGCAAAACGGTGAAATCACGGATAGGGGAACACATAAAGAGTTGATGCAAAACAGCAAATTATATGCAGACCTTGTTTCTGCTCAATAGGAGGCACGCTTTATGAGTTGGTTTGAAGAACAATTGCGTTATCGCGAAAAATCAGATGATGCCGAACTTGAAAGCGCCCTTGATTCCATTGCAGGTGCCGTTATGGGAAACCGTTTGAGGGCGGCGCTGAGCGATAAGGAAATCGCAAATTCCGCGGTTGAACAGATCTTAAAATATTATCATTGCAAACCGCAAAAAAAGGAAGCTCCGGCAACGATTAAAACAGTTGAGGAGCGGGTAGAGTATCTTGTAAAGCCGTTTGGTATTATGAACAGAGCGGTAACTCTTCAAAAGGGTTGGTATTATCATTCAACGGGCGCTATGCTCGGCACATTAAAGGAAAACGGAAACACCGTGGCGCTCATTCCCGATAAACTTCACGGTTATAAATTCTGCGATATAAAATCGGGTAAATGGGTTCGCCTTAACCGAAAAACCGAAAAGCTTTTAGACTCAAAGGCACTGCTTTTTTATCAGCCGCTTCCGGCAAAATCACTTCACATGGGTGATCTTGTAAAATTTATGGTGTCTAAACTCACCCTTTCCGATGTTGTGATTTATCTTATCATTATGGGTGCCACAGCGCTTTTGGGACTTTTGTCACCAATGTTCACAAAATGGCTTTTGGGCGATGTTATTAACTCAAAAAGCCTGCAGGTTCTTTTGTCACTTGCGGTGTTTATGGTCTGCTTCACGGTAAGCCGTCTGCTTTTTTCCGTTTATCAAACGCTTTTCCGTTCGCGCATTATGATAAAGCAGGATATTTTTGTTCAGTCGGCGGTTATGGCAAGAATTATGAGCTTGCCTGCAAAGTTTTTCAAAGGGTTTTCAGCGGGCGAACTAACCCAAAAGGCATCTTATGTTCAGTCGCTTTGCACAACTCTTTTTAATGCCGTTGCCGAAACGGGACTAACGTCACTTTTCTCGCTTATTTATATCGGTCAGATCTTTGCTTTTGCACCTTCGCTTGTTGTTCCTTCGCTTGTAATAACTTTATTAACGCTTGGTGTATCGCTTGTTACAACATATTTGCAAATGAAAATAACCCGTGAAAGACTTGAAGTTGCGGCAAAAACAAGCGGCCTTACTTATTCGATAATCACCGGTATTCAAAAAATAAAACTTGCCGGTGCGCAAAAGCGAATGTTTTCGCGCTGGGCTAAGCATTATTCCGAGGATGCAAGGTTAGAATATAACCCGCCTTTATTCCTTAAAATAAGCGGAAGCATCACTCTTGCGCTTTCGCTTATCGGCACGGTTATCATCTATTTTGTTGCGATAAAAAATAACATAAAAGTATCGGATTATTATGCTTTCACAACGGCATACGGTATGATCTCCGCGGCGTTTATGTCCGTTTCGTCTATCGCTGTTTCAGTTGCAAATATCAAGCCAACGCTTGAAATAATTAAGCCGATCCTTGAAACCGAGCCCGAAACCAAAGGTGAAAAAGAAATAGTAACCTCTGTTCGCGGCGGAATAGAGTTAAACCATGTTTCGTTCAGATATGCTGACGATATGCCCTATGTTATTGATGATCTCTCACTTAAAGTGTCACCGGGAGAATATCTTGCCATCGTCGGCTCAACGGGGTGCGGAAAGTCAACGCTTCTGCGTTTGCTTCTCGGTTTTGAAACTCCGCAAAAGGGAAGCATTTTCTATGACCGCAGGGATATCACAAGGGTTGATATAACCTCGCTTCGAAAGCAAATCGGCGTTTGTATGCAGGACGGAAAGTTGTTTTTGGGCGATATTTTTTCAAATATCGTAATATCCGCACCTGAGCTTTCGCTTGACGATGCCTGGAAAGCGGCTGAAATTGCCTCGATCGCCGATGATATTCGCTCTATGCCGATGGGTATGAACACCATTATTTCGGAAGGTCAGGGCGGTGTTTCCGGCGGACAGAAGCAGCGGCTTATGATCGCAAGAGCGGTTGCCCCAACACCTAAAATACTTATGTTTGACGAAGCCACAAGCGCGCTTGATAATATAACACAGAAAAAGATTTCCGAGGCGATTGATTCGCTTAATTGCACACGCATAGTTATTGCCCACCGTCTTTCAACTATTCGCAATGCCGACCGCATAATTTATCTTGAAAACGGCAAGATCACAGAAGAGGGAAGTTATGATGAGCTGATCGCGAAAAACGGATCGTTCGCAAATCTTGTTGAGCGTCAGCGTATTGATATTGATATCGAATAAGGGGTGCGTGATGAATTATACCGATAAAGAAAAAGAAGGAATATATCGCGATTTTTACGGTAAGGTTTTCGGGTATATTATGGGGAAAATCGGCAATAAACAGATAGCCGAAGATCTTTCTGCCGATGTTTTTTTGAAGGTGTTTGAAAATCTTGAAAGTTTTGATGCAAACAAGTCTTCAATTTCCACATGGATTTTCACCGTGACCCGAAATACACTTATTGATTATTACAGAACTCGCCATACATCTGAAGAATTTCAGGATGCTTTGCAGGATAACATCTCGGTTGAAGATGAAGTTTGTCGCGAAGAAATGCTTGAAACCTTGGCTGATGCCCTTGAATCAATGGATGAAAGGGAAAGAGATATAATTATTTTGCGATTTTATAAAGGTATGACCTTAACCGAAATTGCAAATAATATGGGCATTTCTTATGCCTATGTCAAGGTGTTGCAAAACAAGGCATTTGGGGTTTTGAAAAAATATTTTAATTTTTAGTAGCCACTTTTCAAATTTGTTCGTATAAACAGTTGAAAAAAGAAAAGGAGAGTTATTATGGAGAAAAAGATAAGATCTGTTTTTGAATATCAAAAATTCGCCCAAAATAACCGCCTCGCAAATCTTATTGAACAAACCGAAGCGAGAATGGGGAAAGAGCTTTCCGATGATTCGTTAGAGCTTGTTTCTGCGGCAGGCGAAATAATACTCGATGAAACAAAAGATATTTTTGAAAACGAAAATAATAAGTGATTTTATAAATGGATTTACTTTATTAAAAAATTAAAGGAGTATAAAATTATGGCAAAAATTGAAATATCTGATGAAAAGGAACTTGAAAAAATCGTTGGCGGAGCAAACTTAAACCACACATATAAAACTTTGTTTTGCTGCGCGGGAATGCACGAAGCGGCAAAATATGAGGTTGAAGGAAATTTATACGGTGTAACGGGTAAAAAATGTCCCGTGTGCGGCTGTAATACCTATGGCGTTGTTGTGTTTGAGGATGGCGCGCCGTTCCTTGTTCAAAACGGTTACGAATATTTACTTGATTAAATTAAAAAAAGGTTCAACCAAAATCGGTTGAACCTTTTTTATGCCTTAAATGTTTTGTTTTTAGTCCGGAATTTCATCCAATTCAATCGGCTTGTCTTTCGTGCCGGGAAGGGAAGGAGGAGTTACTACCTCTTGTTTGCTTCCGGTGTTTTCGGCAACAGAACAATTATCGGTTTTTGCGTTACTTCCATTTTTCTTGTTATCCGATGCGCTTTGAGTTTGGGCGGACTTTTTATCGGAAGCAGTGTCTTTCGCAACGCTTTGTTCACTGCTTGTAGCTTCGGTGGTGCTTTGCGGATCTTCAATTATTTCTGTTTCTGCGGGAGAAACACTTGATGTATCCGAGGGGGTTTTGCTCTTATCCTTTTTGCCGCATGAGGTGAAAGAAAAAAGCATAACGGCAATGATAATAAACGATAAAATCTTTTTCATGATTTTTCTCCTTTTTAGTTTGTATTTGTGTTTTTAGCACTCGGCTTGGGGTTTTTATTTCAAAAGCCGCAAACCGAATGTTAAATTTTGCTCACCACGGGGACTTATATCCCCGTGGAGATTTTGCTGTTTAATCGAAAATTTCTTCAAGCTCGGCGGGTTCGCGATCCCATATTCCGCCGCTGGCGGTCAATATGTTTTCGGTTTCAAATTTTTTAACCTCAAAGTGGGGCGTTTCAAAATTAGTTTTCATAAAATCCACCTCAGTTCATATAAATCCTAAATGGCTTCTGCTTTTTTGGCACGGTCGATTTTATTGACCACACCGCACCTATACATAATA
>JAZUJA010000121.1:0-25107 GCA_045642495.1 Acutalibacteraceae bacterium | reverse complement strand
CCAAATAATCGATAGCTTCGCTTTGAAAGCCGATTTTCCTTGCAAGGTCAAACATATTTTTTCTCCCAACACAATTTTTTCAAAAATGGTATGTGGAACTAAATTTTAGATTTATTGTAATATTTTATCATACACTTGGGTTTTTCAATGATTTTCGAAAAAAGTTATAAATACAAAGCTAAAAAAAGCACACCAAATGGTGTGCTTTTCTTTTTGGAGCTGCTAACCAGATTCGAACTGGTGACCTCATCCTTACCAAGGATGTGCTCTACCACCTGAGCCATAGCAGCGTAGCGGACTTGATTATTATATTACAAACAATATAAAATGTCAAGTCCAAATTTCATTAAAATTCAGAATGCTTTGGGCGAAGCATAAGTTTTTTTGTTGCACCGTCTGGAGCCATACCGTTATACAAAATATTATAGCATGTATTTATTATCGGAAGTTCAACATCATACTTTTTGCTTAATTCATAAGCCATAAGCGAAGCATAGTAACCTTCAACAGTTCCAACCTCTTTAAGCGCGGTTTCGATATCAATTCCCTTTCCGACCTTATTACCAAATCGATTATTTCTACTATGTATAGATGTGCAGGTTACAACAAGATCGCCAATACCTGCAAGACCTGCAAAAGTTCTTTCATTAGCTCCCATACAAACGCCAAGACGAGACATTTCAGCAAGACCTCTTGTAATAAGAGCAGCTTTTGTATTATCACCAAGGCCCAAGCCATCACAAATGCCGGTGCATATAGCAATAACATTTTTCAGTGCGCCGCCAAGCTCAACCCCGACTATATCATCGGATGTATAAATTCTTAAAAATTCGCTTGAAAGCGCCTCTTGAATAATACTTGAAGCAGAAATGCTTTTTGAAGCTGCAACGAGCGATGTTGGAATCTTGCGAGATACTTCCTCAGCATGAGAAGGGCCGGAAAGAACGGCAATTATATCGTCAGGGAGTTCTTCAGATACAACTTGAGAAAGCCTTTTAAGCGAATCTTTTTCAAATCCTTTGGAAACATTAACAACTATTCCGTGAGACTGAACGCACTTTAACTTTTGAGCAACAGAACGAACGGCAACAGAAGGAACGGCAATAATTGTAATAAGCGAACCTTCAGCACAATTTATATCGGTTGTTATTTCTATATCATCAGGTATCATAACACCCTTCAAAAGCTTTTCATTTGTTCGATTTTTATTAAGGGCATTTACCTCTTCATCAAAGGGAGACCAAAGAGTTACCTTGTGATTACAGTTATATGCGGTTATAGCAAGTGCTATCCCCCATCCACCGGAACCTAAAACAGTTATTTTAGCCATAATAACTACCTCTTTATATTTAATTTATTTTCTTCACCGTTAATCAATCTTACTATATTGCTCTTATGCTTAACAATAATTATACTTCCAATCAAAAGGGCAAAAATCATTTGCGGTAAAAACTTAGCAGAATCGTTATAAAATATCATTGATCCGACAACAACCGCTAAGCTAGCACAAATTGAGGAAAGCGAAACTATTTTTGAAACGACAAACAAAATAATAAAAACGATAAGCCCGATTATCGCGGCTTTATAAGAGCACATACAGAAAACACCCAAGCCGACTGCCACACCTTTTCCGCCCTTAAAATCAAAGAAAAGCGGAAAAATATGACCTAAAACGCAGGCGACCGCGCAAAGATATGCTCCGTAAACCGGAAGATACGCGGCATTTGCCGTTGAGGAAAAAATATAATCAAACATATAATATCCGATAAGTGCAGATAAAAAGCCTTTAATTGTATCGCACAAAAAGGTTAATAAACCGGGAACAACGCCCCCTGCACGAAGAGCATTTGTTGCCCCTGCATTACCGCTTCCTATACTTCTTACATCAGACTTCGTAAATATTTTAGTAAATATAACCGCAAAATTCACACTTCCGATTAAATACGCACCGATAATTGTGATTATCGCCGTAATTATCATTATTTTTCTCCTCTTTCCCTTACGATAATTTTGACGGGAGTACCCTCAAGACCAAATGTTGAGCGAATTTGATTTTCAATATATCTTTGATATGAAAAATGAAACAAATCTTTATTATTACAAAAACATACAAATGTTGGAGGGCAGGTTGATGCCTGGGTAATATAGTATATTTTAAGGCGTTTGCCCTTATCAGTAGGCGGTTGAACACGTGCAGTTGAATCAGCCAAAATATCATTTAATTTTCCGGTTGAAATACGCATAGAGTTTTGCTCATTAACATATTTTATAAGCTCAAAAAGGCGTTCTAATCGCTGCCCTGTTTTAGCGGATATAAATATAATGGGAGCATAAGGCATAAATGAAAAGTCTTTCATCAACTGCTTTCTGTATGTATCCATCGTATAACCGTCTTTTTCAACAATATCCCACTTATTAACAGCGATAATACAAGCCTTTCCCTGCTCAAGCGCAAGACCTGCGACCTTTGAATCCTGCTCGGTAAAACCGTCAGTACCATCAATCATGATAACGCAGACCTTTGAGCGTTCAATAGCCATTTTTGCACGCAAAACACTGTATTTTTCAATTTTATCTTCTATTCTTGCATTTCGGCGAAGTCCTGCGGTATCAATAAAATTGAAAACACCGTATTTATTTTCAACCCTTGTATCGATAGCATCGCGCGTTGTACCGGCGATATCAGATACGATTGATCTTGCCTCACCCGAAATCTTGTTTATAAGAGAAGATTTACCTGCATTTGGTTTACCGATAACAGCAACATCAATAACATCATCATCATCCTCACCGCTGTTATCCTGCGGCAAAAACTGAAACGCAGCCTCTAAAAGATCGCCGGTTCCATGACCGTGAACCGATGAAACCGGAACGGGGTCGCCAAGCCCCAAATTATAAAATTCATAAAACTCAACGGGTGGCTCACCCAAAGTATCACATTTATTAACACATAAAACTATTGGCTTATTGCTTTTAAGAAGCATTGAAGCGATTTCCATATCGGTTGCGGTAACACCCGTTTTAAGATCGGTTACCATTATGATCACATCGGCCGTTTCAATGGCAAGCTGTGCCTGAGAACGCATACCTGCCAAAATAACATCATCTGTTTTAGGTTCAATACCGCCGGTATCGACAAGCATAACCTTTCTGCCTGCCCATTCGGTATCACCGTAAATTCTATCTCTGGTAACGCCCGGTGTATCATCAACAATGGAAAGACGCTTTCCTATTAACTTATTAAACAAGGTTGACTTACCGACATTAGGTCTTCCGACAACCGCAATAATCGGTTTTGCCATAAATCATCTCTCCTTTGGATCAATTAGTGTTTCAACAAATGAAAAACCGTCATTTTCCGAAACTAAAACCGGAATATTAAGTTTTTCGGACAATTCGTCGAGAGTAATACTGTCAAGAAACATATCTCCCTCTCTTCGAAGCATATTTTCTGGCACGAGCAACAGATCACCTAAATCTTTTCCGCTTAACTGATCAATGATATCGGTTGCCGTTACAAGACCTGTTACCGTTATCTTTTCACCAAAAAAGTTATTTTTTATAGGATAAACACAACATTTAATATTGGGATATCTTTTTTCACATTCTTTTACAATTTGATTTATAAGGTTAAAGGCAGCATATCCCGTAACAACAGATATATGCTTATTTTCGCCGCTTTTTTCATCTTTATAATAATCGAATGCATCTTCGGCCTGCGATTTGAATAGCGCCCACATACCAACGCCGTTTTCAAGCTGCATAAAGTCACCGTAATACGATGCATCGGGAATTTCGCGATTTGAAATAAGATAAAATTCGTCAGAAGCATAAATTCTTCTGTCACCGTAAAGTTCAATACATCTGTCACCGTATTCGTTTATAATATCAAGAACCATAGATGCCGTTTCTTTATTAAACGGTTCAAGATGTTCAAGTCCTTCCCTATGCTTTGTAAGTCCGACAGGAACAGCCGCAATACACTGCATATTTGAAAGTTTGATTAGATCTGAAAGCGTTTTTCTAAGTTCTTCGCCATCATTATATCCAGGACAGAGAACAAGCTGGCAGTTCATAGTAATTCCGGCATCATTTAATCTGTAAATAATATCAAGAGCCCTGCCCGCATTGGGATTTTTCATCATTTTAACGCGAAGCTCAGGATTTGTTGTATGAACCGAAACATTAACGGGACTGATGTGCATTTTAATTATTCTTTCAATTTCATGCTCGGTAATATTTGTAAGTGTAATATAATTACCGAAAAGAAAAGAAAGACGAGAGTCATCATCCTTAAAATAAAGACTGCTTCTAAGTCCCTTTGGAAGCTGATCGATAAAACAGAAAATACACTTGTTTTTACAAGCATGCTGTTTATCCATAAGATAAGTATCAAAAAGAAAGCCGAGTTCTTCATACTCATCTTTCACAATTTCACTATTCTTTTGATTTCCATTGCAATCAAGGAAAGTTAAAATAAGACGGGTATTATTTTGATAGAAACGGTAATCCAAAACATCAACTATTTCTTCACCGTTTATAGCAAGCAATGTATCGCCTGCTTTAATACCGCTTTTTTCGGCAGGACTACCCTGCTCAACTGCGGAAACAACAACTGCCATATTATAAAACTCACCGCCTTAAAAAAACAAGAGGAGGATTCGCTCCTCCTCTGCAAAACAAAATTATTCTTCAACCTTGATAACTTCACGGCCGTTATACTTGCCGCAAGCAGCGCAAAGTCTGTGAGGACGCTTGTAAGCACCGCATGAAGGGCAACGTACAAGTGCCGGAGCGGTAAGCTTCCATAAATTGTTTCTTCTCTTATCTCTTCTTGCTTTAGATGTTTTTCTCTTCGGTACTGCCATAAATGAGCACCTCCTTAAATTTTATATAAATTTTTTATTTCAAAAGTTCCTTAAGCTTAGCGAGGCGCGGATCAATATCATCCTGAACGCAATCGCATTCACCCTCGTTAAGATTTTTACCGCATTGAGGGCATATACCCTTACAGTCACTTTTGCACAAATGTTTCATCGGAAGATCAAGAACAACCTCCGTGTAAACAAGCTCGTCCACATCAAGTTTCATGCCGGGGACTTCAATAATAGTGTCGCTCTCTTGTCTCTCCAGAGAAACGGCAAGCATTTTATCAAAATCAACGGTGTGCTTATTTACAGCAAAAGTACCGCAGCGGTCGCACGGGGCAGAAATTTCATAGCTAATCGATAAAGAAAGCGAAACAACACCTGCGCTGTTTTTAACTTCACCTTCAAAGCTTACGAGTTTTTTGAGCGGAAAAACACCCGAAAGATCAAAATTGCTCATATCAAGAGCAGAGTTAATCGGCATTTTACTGCCTTCAACTGCAAAAATGCGTTTCAAATCGAGAACCATAACATAGCACCCCTTGTGACGTACAGTCACATTGTCTATTATATTATCGAAGGTGTGTTTTGTCAAGGTAAAATTTATAAAAAAAGGCAACCTTTTCGGTTGCCGATCAGTTTAATTAGAACATTTTTTAATTCCGAAAATAAATCTTAATAACGGTGAAAAGATTTTTGGTTTTTCAATAAGTACAAATTTCATATATAATCCCCTTTCAACATTTGCTAACGGCGATGCCCAACACTATGACCCATAATGCCAAAACGGCAACCAAAATTTTCGGAGGACAAAAACAACTGATCAAAAGTCCTACGGCAAAGGTTATTGCAATAATACCCTTATTTATTTTTTTGCGACACTTTTTCATTTTTCCCCCTCCACATTAACATAATAATCAATTTAATAAAAAATGTTACAAGCGTTAAAAAACAGCCTCAATATTATGTTTTTTTATTGATTTTCATATTATACTTGTAAACCTGACTTAAATTTGATATAATGAAAAAAAATAAAACCGAAGGTGATAAAATGATTGACGGTTTCAGAAAAAGTATATTAGGCTTTAACAAGGAAGATGTTATAAACTACATCGACGAAATTCATAAATTCAATAATGAAAAAACGGCTGAACTGAAAGAAAAAATCGATACTCTTAAAAATCAGTTGGATGAATTAAATGCAAAACTTGCCGAAGCTGAATCGGCAAAGGAAATGCTTGAAATTAAGCTTTCAAATTATAATGAAAAGAAAAAGGAAATTGATATGCTTTCCGAAAGCATCGGAAAATTATATCTTGTTGCAAAGGCAAATTCAAATGCAATAATGGAAAATGCAGAAGAAAGCAAAAAAGCCGCTCTTGAGGAAATTGCCAAAAACTTCAGTTCGCTTGAAGCTGCTCATACAAATTTAACTAACCTTAAAAAGAGCGTTCAGCAAAATTCCGATAATTTCGGAAACGAGGTTGAAACACTTATCTCCTCTTTAAGCGATGCCCGCAGTCTTATCGGTAACAAAAGCATTGATTCGAGTGAAAAATCCGAAGAGTTTGAAAAATTGTTGGCATCTGTTAAATAAAAAGTTAAAATTTTACATCCGTTCCAAACATTGGAGCGGATTTTTTTATTTTTATCTATTGATTTTTATTTTTATTTGTATATAATAAAAATGTGCCAAATGGGACAATTTTTATATTGGAGGTGCTTAATATGGAAATTCAACTTTTTCAAAATTTATCTGAGGAAGAAAAGAAAGAAGTTGCTAAATTTCTTCCAAATCCGCTGAAAAAGAAAAAAGGGGTTGACATTTACAAATCGGGATATTTATCCCTTTTAGTGAATGGAAAAGCAACAATACGAAAGAATGACAAAAACGGTGACGGTATAAACATTCGATCAATTTATTCCGGAGAGTGCTTTGGTTCTGCCTCAGTTTTCGGTTCTTGGGAAGACGGCAGAAGTTCAGCTATCACACAGACCGAATGCGAAGTAATTTACATTGAAGAAAAAGCGGTTAAAAAAATGTTTTTAAAATTTCCGCAAATTTCTTTGAATTACATTACATTCTTAACCGACCGTGTTAGATTTCTTAACAAAAGAATTGATTCTTTCACTTCGGGTTCAACCGAAAACCGTTTATATGATTTTCTGCTTAATTTGGCAGATAGAAACGGAGTTTGTAACCTTGATTTTTCTTTGGCGGAGTTAAGCAGAAGGTTACAGGTCGGAAGATCATCACTTTACAGAGATATTCATTCTCTTGAACAATCCGGTTTATTAAAAAGAGAACGCAGAACATTTATTTTAAAATAAAAAAGGACTAAGATATTATGAAAAAACTTTTATCATTGACTATCGCAATAATTATGATGCTTGCCGTTTCCGCATGTGGAAAATCAGACACAACTTCAAGTCAACCTCAAAAAGCAGAAACTTATAAAGGTATGGATATGACAGTTGCTTGTCTAAAGGGACCGACCGGAGTTGGAATGGTTAACCTTATGGATCAAAACGAGCAGAAAAAAACCGAGAACAATTATGACTTTACGATTGCAAATTCAGCTGATGAAATCAGCGGAAAAATCGTATCGGGAGAAATAAACATCGCTTCTGTTCCCACAAACCTTGCTGTTAAACTTTATAACAAAACACAAGGCAAAATAAGACTTCTCTCTGTTAACACTCTTGGCGTTCTTTCAATTATCGAAAACGGAGAAGCAGTTTCAAGCATTGAGGATTTAAGAGGAAAAATCGTTTATTCAACCGGTGAAGGATCAAATCCCGAATATATTCTTAAATATCTCCTTAAAGAAAACAATCTTGATCCGGAAAAAGATTTAACACTCACATTTGTTGCAACAAATGATGAACTTGTTTCTGCTCTTGTATCCGGAAAATGCGACTGTGCAATGGTTCCCGAACCTGCCGCAACAACAGTTTTAACAAAAAAAGAAACACTCAGAAGAGCATTATCCGTCACAGATGAATGGAATAAGATTGCTAAAACAGATCTTATGATGGGTTGTGTTGTAGCTCTTGATACTTTTGTGGAAGCAAACAAACCTCAGGTTGATAAATTCCTTGAAGAATATAAGGCTTCTGTTGACTTTGCAAACAAAAATACTGAAGATTGCGCTAAACTTTGCGAAAAGTATGAAATCATTCCGTCTGCCGCAGTTGCGCAAAGTGCAATTCCCGAATGTAATGTTAAGTTTGTAACCGCTAAGGACGCTCAAAAACCGCTTGACGCATATTATAATATTTTACTTTCGTTTGATCCAACATCAATCGGAGGAAAACTTCCTGAAGCAAATTTCTATTATGAAAAATAATTCCAAATTATTAAAAGCAATATTAGCAACAGTATTCTGGCTGCTCCTTTGGGAGTTAGCCAGTTTACTCGTTTCTGAAAGTCTTTCTATATTTCTCCCTTCACCTTTTAGCGTTATTAAAGCGTTTATAAATCTATTGCCTAACATAGACTTTCTTAAGGCTGCTGGAGTTACTTTACTTCGTATTTTTGTAGGATTTGTTTCGGGAGCAATTGTAGGAATACTTGTTGCAATACTGACAACAAGATTTTACATTGCAGATATTCTTATATCCCCTGCTTTAAGGGTGGCAAGAACCGTTCCCGTTGTATCATTTATAATTTTAGCGTTTCTTTTTGTTTCGGTTGATAATCTTCCGATATTGATATCTTTTTTAATGGTTTTACCGCTTGTTTGGCAAACAGTTTCAAACGCAATCAAAAATGTTGATGAAAAGCTTTTAGAAATGGCTAATGTATATCATATATCCTATTTCAAATCGCTTAAAAATATCATTTTTCCGGAAATTAAAAATGAAATTATATCTTCCCTGATAAACGGAATAGGATTTGCTTGGAAATCAGGTATTGCAGCTGAAGTTATCTCATCACCCAAAATTTCACTTGGAAGAAATATTTTTAGAGCAAAAGCAAATTTGCAATTTGATGAGGTTTACGCGCTCACCTTAACTGTTATTATTCTAAGTCTTATTTTTGAAATAACACTAAAAACAATCTTTCAAAAACGAATAAACCGAAGGGAGATTGAAAATGATTGAACTAAAAGATATTTCATTCTCCTATGGCGAAAATTTAATTTTAAGCAATTTCAATTTAACTGTTGAAAACGGAAAAGCAGTTTGCATAACCGGCGCATCAGGTTGCGGAAAAACAACTGTTTCAAGGATTATTTTGGGGCTTATAAAAAATTATAAAGGAGCATTAAAAACGGAAAGCAATATATCTGCCGTTTTTCAAGAGGACAGATTTGTTGATTCAAAATCTTTATTATCAAACCTAAAATTTATTCTAAGCAAACAACAATTTGAATATGCGCTTTATTTGATAGAAAAATTCGGATTAAAAGAAAGCGCTCAAAAGCCTTTTAAGAAACTTTCGGGCGGAATGAAACGCAGAGCCGCAATCATCAGAGCAATCGCCTATGGCGGTGATGCACTTGTTTTAGACGAAGCATTTAACGGCATTGACTATGATAACAAGGTTAAAATTGCGCAGGTTATTAAAACGGATTTTTTAAGCAAAAATAAACCTGTTTTAATCATTTCGCATTCACTTGAAGATGCTAAGCTGCTAAACGCGGAAATTATTAAGATATAAAAAACTCCGGCCTTTCGACCGGAGTTTTTTATTGTATTATTACTTTCCGTAAAGTTCAACAAGTTTTTCAAGGTGTTCGCGACGTGCTTTTGCATTTTCAGCAGCCTTATCAAACAACGCCTCTGCTCTATCGGGGAATTCACGGGTAAGACGGTTATAACGAGCTTCACCGAGAATGAACTCTTTATAATCGGCTGTTGCCGGCTTACTGTCAAGAGAGAACGGATTCTTGCCTTCAGCTTTGAGAGCCGGATTATAACGGAAGAGATCCCAATAACCGCATTCAACGGCACGCTTCATTTCTGCCTGGCAGTTAACCATACCACCCTTAATTGAGTGCATTTCGCAGGGAGCATAACCGATGATGAGTGAAGGACCGTTATAAGCTTCTGCTTCTTTGATTGCCTTGAGTGTCTGATTCTGGTCAGCACCCATAGCGATCTGAGCAACATAAACATAACCGTAAGTCATAGCGATTTCAGCAAGGCTCTTCTTAGCGATTGCTTTACCTGCAGCGGCAAACTGAGCAACCTGACCGATGTTGGAAGCCTTTGATGCCTGACCGCCGGTGTTAGAGTAAACCTCGGTATCAAATACCATAATGTTTACATTTTGACCGGAAGCGAGAACATGGTCAACACCGCCGAAGCCGATATCATAAGCCCAACCGTCACCACCGAAGATCCAAACAGACTTCTTAGAAAGGTATTCAGCATTCTTAACTATATCGCAGCAAGTGTCACAGCATACGCCTGAGTTCTTAATTGCTTCAACAAGAGCCTTAGAAGCATCAGCATTCTTTGCACCGTCATTAACAGTATCAAGATATGCCTTAGCAGCAGCCTTAACATCATCACTTGAAGATTTTTCGGAAACAACCTTAGCATCTTCAATAAGTCTTTGGCGGATAGCTTCCTGACCTAAGAACATACCGTAACCGTGCTCAGCGTTATCTTCAAACAAAGAGTTAGCCCAAGCAGGTCCGTGACCTTCAGCATTGGTTGTATAAGGAGATGTTGCCGCAGGACCGCCCCAAATTGAAGAGCATCCTGTTGCATTGGAGATATACATTCTGTCGCCGAACAACTGAGTTACAAGGCGAGCATAAGATGTTTCAGCACAACCTGCACAAGAGCCGGAGAATTCAAGCAACGGTTTTTTGAACTGAGAAGAAATAACATTTGCATCGGAAGCAACTGCATTCTTTTCGGAAACATTTTCTACACAGTAGTTAAATACTTCCTGCTCAGCAAGCTGAGATTCCTGAGAAACCATCTTAAGTGAAGATGTAGGACAAACACCAACGCAAACACCGCAACCCATACAATCAAGCGGAGAAACAGCGAGTGTATATTCGAAACCTGCATTCTGAACAAGCTTTGCTTTTTCTGCAAAGCGAATATTTGCAGGAGCGGCACTCTTCTCTTCAGCACTTACAGCGAAGGGACGAATTGTTGCGTGAGGACAAACGAATGAGCACTTGTTACAAGCAACACAAGTTTCGTTGTTCCAAGCAGGAACCATAACGGCAACGCCGCGCTTTTCGTAAGCAGATGCGCCCTGTTCAAATGTACCATCTGCATGAGGAACAAAAGCAGAAACAGGAACATCATAACCGTTCATAAGACCAACCGGCTTCATGATGTTATCAACCATTTTAACGAGCTTTTCAGGACCGTTTTCTTTTGCTTCACACTTGCAATCAGTAGCATTAGCCCAATCAGCCGGAACATCAATCTTAACAAAAGCAGTAGCACCGGCATCAATTGCCTTCCAGTTCATCTCAACAATGTCCATACCCTTTTTAGCATATGAAGCTTCTGCCTTTTCCTTCATATACTTAACAGCATCTTCTGCGGGAAGAACCTTTGCCAAAGCAAAGAAAGCAGACTGAAGAATTGTATTTGTGCGCTTGCCCATACCGATCTGTGCGGCAAGGTCAATAGCATTAACTGTATAAAGCTGAACATTGTTCTTTGCAATATACTGTTTTGCTTCAGCGGGCATATGTTCATTAAGTTCATCAGCAGACCACTGGCAGTTAATAAGGAATACGCCACCCGGCTTAACATCATTTACCATCTTATAACCCTTAACAACATAAGAGGGGTTATGGCAAGCAACAAAGTCTGCTTTGTTGATATAGTAAGGACTCTTAATAGGCTTATCACCAAAACGAAGGTGAGAAACTGTAATACCACCGGTCTTTTTAGAGTCATACTGGAAATATGCCTGAACATATTTATCGGTATGATCGCCGATAATCTTGATGGAGTTTTTGTTTGCGCCAACAGTACCGTCACCGCCAAGACCCCAGAATTTACATTCAATAGTGCCTTCAGCTGCAGTGTTAGGAGCTTCAACTTCTTCAAGAGAAAGATTTGTTACATCATCGTTGATACCAAGAGTAAAGCGCTTTTTAGGCTCTGCCTTAGCAAGTTCGCTGAATACTGCAAATACGCTTGAAGGAGGAGTGTCCTTAGAGCCAAGACCGTATCTACCGCCGATAACGGTTTCAATGCATCTGCCCTGCTCTGCAAGAGCGCCGATAACATCCATGTAAAGCGGTTCTCCTAAAGAACCGGGTTCCTTTGTTCTGTCAAGAACTGCAATCTTCTTAACAGTTGCGGGAATAGCATCAACAAGCTTGTCTGCGCAGAAAGGACGATAAAGACGAACTTTGATAAGACCAACCTTTTCACCCTTAGCGGTAAGATAATCAATAACTTCTTCTGCAACATCGCAGATAGAACCCATTGCGATTATAACACGTTCAGCATCGGGGGCGCCATAGTAATTGAAAAGTTTATAGTCAGTACCGAGTTTGGCATTAACTTTATCCATATATTCTTCAACAATTGCCGGAAGCTCTTCATAATACTTATTGCAAGCCTCTCTGTGCTGGAAGAAGATATCATCGTTTTCGTGAGAGCCACGCATAACGGGACGCTCAGGATTAAGTGCGCGCTTGCGGAATGCTTCAACAGCATCCATATCGCACATTTCTTTAAGATCTGCATAATCCCAGATCTGAATCTTCTGAATTTCGTGAGAAGTACGGAAACCGTCAAAGAAGTTAATAAACGGAACTCTGCCCTTAATTGCAGCAAGATGAGCAACTGCGGAAAGATCCATAACTTCCTGTGTATTTGTTTCGGCAAGCATTGCAAAGCCGGTTTGACGGCAAGCATAAACATCGGAATGATCACCGAAAATGTTAAGTGCGTGACTTGCAACACAACGAGCGGAAACGTGGAAGACAGCCGGAAGAAGTTCACCTGCTATCTTATACATATTGGGGATCATAAGAAGAAGACCCTGAGAAGCAGTAAAGGTGGTGGTAAGCGCACCTGCTGCAAGAGAGCCGTGAACAGTACCGGAAGCACCAGCCTCGGACTGCATTTCGACAACGTTAACCTTTGTGCCGAAGATATTTTTCTGTCCCTGAGCAGACCACTGATCAACAAAATCTGCCATCGGGCTTGAGGGGGTTATCGGGTAAATTCCCGCAACCTCGGTAAAAGCATAAGCTACATGAGCCGCAGCATTATTACCGTCCATGGTTTTGAATTTTCTAGCCACTAAAAATTCCTCCTAAATTAAATTAGTATAATATAAATTATAAAATCATACATTCATAATTTTACCCCAAAAACCTCGTTTTGTAAAATAAAAAAAAGCATAATTTAAGTATAATTGAAAAATTATAATTAAATTATGCTAAATGTTATAGTATTTTATGTTAATTTTGTTCTTTTTTTACATTTTGTTGAAAGAGTTTAAGCGTACAGTCTGCCATTTTTTGCAACACAAACGAACCAATTATAACAAGCAATCCGATAGCCACAAACAGCGAATATGAGGATATTTTAGACATATTTTCAAGATCGAGCTTTGTCATAATAATATATATTATTTGGTGATGCATAAGAAAACAAGCATACGAATATTTGCAAACAACTGAACTTATATTTTTAACCCAGTAAAAACCTATGTATTCGCAAACAAAAACAAGAACAAGAAAAGCAAGAATGCCGACATAGGTTACCGGAATTTGTTCAGCAAAATTCGGTTTTATGATTGTTTGAACTGTTAAAAGAACAACTGCCAATGCCGCAACATACCACGGAACTTTTTTAATATACTTAACAAAATACATACCGAAAAGAATTTCGGGTATTCGTACAAGCGGAAATACCGGCAGCCAAGATTTACCCTTAAAAAGAATACTTGATCCGACATATAACCCAACACCTATAAAAGCAGTTAAAATCGGGAAATTATTAACACCTTTCATTAGTAACGGAAAAATAAGATACAGAATGATAATAAAGCCTAAAAACCACTCACCGACAAGGTATGGTGTTACAACATGGTAAGATGTTAAAAAACCATCAAGTCCCAAGAATGAAAAAATATATTTCCATTTTGGATATGCAAACGGATATCCTCCACTTGATAAAACATAATACGAAAAGAAAATAAGGTAAGCGATCCAAAATGCGGGATAAAGGTTAAGCGCCCTCTTTATATAAAATCTTTTTATTTCAAATTTATCTCGCATTCCGTAATTATACATAAGCGAAGCACCGGAGATAATCAGGAACAACGAAACGCCGAGTCCGCCTATATAAATATTAAAAGGAAACAGAGAGATAACCCTTAATTCCGGTCGATTACAATTATAAATAAAAATTGCATTATAATGCGTAAGAACAATTAAAAATGTTGCAAACGCGCGAATAAAATCAAGATAAAATAATCGTTCCTTTTTCAAAAACCGATCTCCCCTTCTTTTTATTTAATGATAGACGAAACCTTTGACTTAATTTTTCTTGAAACGTTGAAAAATGACCTTGAAACAGCGCTTTTAACCTCACGGCGCTTTGTGCCGCAAACCGAAATGCTTTTAACACCTTTAACATTAAGATTATTATAAATTATCTGCGGATCAGGACCATAAAATGATATCTCGCCGTTCTTTTTAAGTCCGTTTGTATAATAATTTCCAATGATTTGTTTTGAATCGTCTTGAAAATTTAATGTAATTTCAAGATTATTGATTATCAAACAACCGTCCTCACCCGGATCAAAACGAAGCGCATTCAAATTTATGGGTTCCGAAAAAGAAAATACAAGTGAAAAATTATCTTCATAATCATAAACGGGTTTAAAAACAGAGTTATCGTCTGAAAAACCGCCGTTTGTATCAAGATAAAGTCTGAAATCTTCGTATTTAGCAGTATCATCAAGTTGTTTTTCAAGTTCTTTAAAATGATCGGTGTCTTTTTCGATATCATACATTCGCATCAGCTTTTCAAGGAAAAGTTTTTGAATGGGATAATTGCAAACAAAGCCACGTTTAAAGGTCATTTTTGTAAGGTCGCTTAGCGTGTACATAGCATTGGAATATAAAACCGATGCTGCTTTTTGCGACATACAGTAAGCAGGATAATAACCCGCTTGTTGAACTGTAAAGCCGTAAATTCTTTCAATAGCATGAAGAATAGTGTTGTCAGTTTTATTAGGCTCAGGCGGAAAGTCGGAATAATCGTAATCTCTGTCAAAAAGCGGTTTAAGTGCAGCCGGACGGAACCAAAACATAGTTCCAAGCGGAGTGACAGGATCTTTTTCTTCATCGATATCAACCGTATAATGAAGTTCATCATAAAGCGCTTTTGTATTAGCAAAATTGTTTGTCCAACCGTTACCGGCAATAAAGAAATAATTAGAATGAAAAGGCGGGGGCGGCATTAACATTCCAAGCCGACTCTCATTTTCGAACTTTTCAATGATATTTTCAACAAATCCTTCACTTTCAAGAATATTTTCAAGACAAGAGTATGCAAAACCTTTGCCAACAAGGCGTGAAGAGAGCTGTGTTACCTTTTTATCATGTGCAAAGCAAACATAATCATAATCAAAAACAAAAGGCTTTGCGGCAACAAGCAATGCGCTTACATCCCTTCCCCTGTTTTCAATTTTTAAAACTTCAACTTTATTAAATTTGCTGTTTTTAAATGCTTTTTCAAATACTTCCTTCTTTTCATCTGTATCGGTTGTTATGTAGATATCGGCATAATCCGGCATAGCATTAACATATCGAACCGTGCTATCAACAAGACCGGGAAAATATGCGTGAAAAACCAAGGCGATTTTCTTATCTTCGTGAGTTTTCACGGCAAAATCCGGGAAGGTGAAATTAAGATGCAGATTATTTTTAATATCCTGCATATTATATTCTCTTAATATATTTTCCCAAATAAGATCGGTATCAAAGCTTGTTTCATCTTTAAGATAGCGCATAAGTTCCATTGTTTCTTCACCCAAACCGCTACCGATTGAATCTTCGTATGTATGAAAAAAGCATCTGCGCTTTATATATGGAGATTTAAAATCTTTTGCCAAAGTTTTTGGCATAAGAAGCATCGGATAATTGCAGAATTTGTGCAAATCATCAGAATCAATATACGCTTCACATTTATACCCTAAATCCTCAAAATATCTTGTGAATTTGGTTTCATGATAAGCAACCGATTCATCATAAGAATTAATCATCGGCATTTCAGCAAAATATTTTTCAAACTCGCCGCTTTCAATCATAGTTTTTCTTACAACTACAAAATGCGATTGAAGATGATCAGGAATGTAACCTAAATCAATAAGGCCGGTAAAATCAATATTTGTTTTATAAAATTTAGATAAACCCCAAAAGTCAAGATCCCTTTTAGCCATTTCATCAAACATTTCTTTTGAAGGTCTAACAGGGCCCATAATAGTATGATTCATCATTACAACTTCATCATACATACATAAATTATCAAAGCCCTCATTAAAGAGAGCTTCTTTATATGCCCAAACATCAAAACCGACATTTTCACGCTCAATAACAACATCAGCAAATCCGTTAAGCTTATCTTTTTGTTCTTTGGGAATAACTCCGTTACTTACAAAAATAATTTTTTCGCAATTTTCCCTTAAATCTTTAAGCATCAACGGTACATATCTATCAATAATACCGTCTTTATCATAAAAGAAAAATATTAATAGTCTTTTAGGATTAGAATTTAATACCAAGATAAAAACTCCTTAAAAATTATTCTTTTCTCTGTGCCTTTTTGGGCTCAAGTTTTTTAAGTATAAATTTTCCGAGATTTTGTGCCGGTTTTTCAACAACATACCACGAGAAAACAGCACAAACAAGCGACACAACAAAGCAAATAAGCGACGCTATATTTAGCGAAGGTGCAAAAAACTTTTTAAGCTGATGATACACAACCTGTTGAACGGGAAAACTATATAAATAAATTCCGTATGAAAAATCACATTTTGAAAACCAATTTCCGAAAAACGGATTCGGAGCCAAAGCAAAAGAGAAAATAAAATAAGGAAGAACGATTGCAATAATAACCTCACTTATCTCATAACTGAAAGAGAAAAACGCGGCAAAAATAAACAAAGCAGCGCCCAACTGAACATTAAGATATTTCTTTGCTTCGGGGAAAGAATAAAGCGCACCGATAAAGAAATATGGAATTAAAACAAGACCGTCAAACCAGTTTGTACCGTATAAAACATATCTTGCAGCGGGCATATATATCATCTTAAGAACACTTGCCGCAAGGAAAATAACCGCGCATGCAAAAATACCGCTTTTAAGACACTTTAATTTTTTAAATATAATAACAGTAACGGGCAAAAGAAGATATGCGGCAAACTCAACCGGAAGCGACCACAATGAGCCGTTTATTGCACCGTTTAATGGGTAACCGTTAACAAACACACCGGGAAGATTATATATAGGATAAAGGAACATATTTCTGATATAGAGCCTTGTTCCCGGATTCAATATATAATCAAAAAACGGAAGCTCGGACATAACACCGCCGATAACCAAAACCGTAAGTAAAGTAACGGCTATTAGTCCCGGGAAAATGCGAAAACATCTTCTAACCATATATCTTAAAAAGTTACTGTCTTTAAGATAACTTTTTGTTATAAGATATCCACTGATTATAAAAAATGTTTTAACGCCGATTGAAGATACTTCCTGCCCTAAAAACATAGTAACCGGAACTTCCATAAGATGTGCCATGTGCCCATAAAGCACAAGTATTGCGGCAACAAATCTAATTATATTAAAATTATTTACACGCGAGCCATCCGAGATGGCAGGAGTAAAATAAGTCTCTTTGATAGATGATAATTTCAAGGAAATACTCCTCCTAATTTATCTTTTGATTAACTTAAAGGCTTTTCTATTTAATTTTGCAATAAAAAACTTAAATGCCAATAAGCAAAGCTTATAAATCGGGATATTATCCTGCCTTGTGAAATTGATTTTAAGCGATTTAAGGCCATTTGGCGCATCAATATTCCAAACACTCCAAGAATTAAATCCGCTGAAAAACTTTTCAGATTTTCTTCCCTGACAGTTTGAAGCAGAATTGTTAAACTTAACAGGCACAGAATTACCGTCCTTATCAACAGCCTCAACGGTTAAGTCGTGAAGCATAAAGACTCCGACATAAGAAGGACGAAAACGAATTTTCTTTATATTATCATAAGAATCAAGATTAGTAACTTCAATATTCCAAGAAATATTTGTGCTGTCAAATTTCATTGTTGCAGGGTTTGTTACATCAAATCCCGAACCGGAATCAACAAGAATTTCAGCTTCGTTCATTGATCCGAAAGACGCACCCGATGAATTTTTAGCTGCAACATACTTTTTTAAGTCACCTACCTTGATAAGCATATACTTATCAAAAAGGCCGTTTTGAACTCTTGTATAGTTATCATCCCACGCTTTTTGATCAAAAAGCGTTGCAGAAGATTCACTGTTTGTCCAAAGTCTGTAAATACTTGTTATTTCATCCGCATTAGCAACGCCGGTTACAAATGAACTCCGCATAAGAAAATCCCAGTCTTCAGTTGTATCAAGGGTTTCGTTAAATCTAATGCCAAGTTTATTGAAAGCATAAGAAGGAAATGCAAGACTCATAGTCGGACACGAGTTGGCTGAAAGTTGCTTGATAAGTTCAAAATCCTGGCAGTAAAGTCTGTCAAAAGAAGAAACTGCCATCAAATTTTGTCCGTTTTCGCAGGAGTTGGATTTCCATTTCTGACTCACGGCATAAGCGTGAAGAATTTTGCCCTCATTTTCAAGAGATAGTTGATAAAATGTTTCAACCCAATTATCAAAAACAAGATCATCATCATCGAGAATTGAAATGTATTTACCTTTTGCTTCGGAAAAGCCTTTGTTAAGCGGAGCGGATCTTGAACCGCCGTCAATCTTAACAAGCCGGGTTTTTTCTTGCATCCAATCAGGTAATTTTTCAATAATTTCAAGAACGCTTTTTTCTTGTTGCTCGTTAATATTATGACCTACAACCAAAACTTCAAAATCAGTATTAGACTGACCGGTAAGGCACAAAAGCGTTTCGGTTAAAGTTTCAATTCGTTTTCCCTGCGTTCTTGTAACGACCGAAAGAAACGGACCTTCAGTTGTGTTTGAAAGTTCGGATTTATAAGAAACATTACCGTTTGAATTTTGAGAAAGAGATAAAAAAAACTCATCTACCATACAAAGATTAGAATTTTTGCTCATTTCATACTCCTTATAAAATAAATCTGTGTTCTGTAAAATTATCACCGACAAAGCGTGCAATTTTATGATTTTTGTCAATTTGTTTCGGCAATTTACCGCTTGATTTTAACTCATCAAAATGCGCTGCTGCTTTATCTAATGACGGGTTATCACTTTCCTTAAAGGTCTTATAAAGATAAGAAACTCTTTTATCATTAGACCATTTATAAGCCATCAAAATTGAAGCTTCAGCTGAATAATAAATTTCAGCAGGAGTTGGAACCCATGTTGCATTTTTTGAAAGAGTTTTTGCGTGGAAAATGACCGCCTGAGGACAATAATATATTTTTTTGCCCGCAAGTCTTATCCTCCAAGAAAAATCAAGATCATCACAATACATAAAGAATGTTTCGCTATCGAAACCGCCAATCTGTTTGAATATATCGTTTGTAAACACAACTCCAGCGGTTGAAGCCCATTCTGTTTCAAGAGTTTTAGTGTTATAATTCTTCGGATGTTCAATCGGAGTTTGCCTTGCTTCACAAAGACCGGCATTTAATTTTTCATCCAAAAAGGGACGCATAATTTCCTCAAAAAAATCCGGACATACCAAAACATCCGGATTCATAACCATTATGTAATCCTTATCGCATTCACGTGCCATCTTATTATGGCCTTTTGCAGTTCCTGTGTTTTCATTAAAGAAAACATATTTGAATGAGAAAGAATTATTAAACTCATTTGAAATGGCTTTTATATCTTCATCCGAAAATACTCTTTCGGGTGAAGCATCGCCATAAACCAAAACAACATCATCAAAGCCATTTCCCAAGGAATTATAATTAAAAATGGCATTTGAAAGACTTTTTATTGCCCTTAAAAGGGAGGATTTTTCGTTCTTATATATAACTGATTGAACTTGAAGAGATTTACCCATTAACCTAACCTGCTTTCAAGATATTTGATTTTCTCTAAAATATCATCGCAGAAGCATTTATCTGCATTATCTAATACCTGCTTAATTTTATCAACATTTCCGTAGATTATCCTTGAGTCATACGGTCTATCGGGGAATGCGCCATATTTAAGTTTCATATCAAGCCCTTTTTCAGAAATAAAAGACTCAACCCTATCTTTAAGTGCGACCGGCTTTCCCGAGCAGCAGTTGATTATACCGTCAACTTCTGTTTGAACGGATGCTAACGAAATTTCAAGTGCTAAATCATCAACGGAAATAAAATCATACTTATTCGTTCCGGAGGTAAACGGAAACTCTTTCGCACCCTCGGCACTTTTCTGAAGAATTTTTGCGAATATAGAATTACTTCTTAAATCATCACCCAAAATATAATATCCGCGAAGCCATTTAAGATCAAATTGGAGTGAATTTTTCAAAACAAAAAGAGATTGACGAAGAGCATTTTTGCTTATACCGTAAAGGCTGAACGGATTTTGAGCTGTATTTTCGTCAATAGCTCCTTCATAAAAGCCGATCTCGTGCATTGAGCCCATAACATTAATGTTTTTTGTTCCGTTTTCAACCATATATTTAATAAAATTAAGGTGAAGCGGAAGAAAATCAATATGACTCGGAGAATTATGCACAAAACCATCTTTCCAGGCAAGATGAACAAGAACATCAGGTGAGTTTAATTTTTCGTAAAGTTTATCATCTTTTTCAAATATATTTAAGTTAACAAAATGAGCTTTCTTATTTATATTTTTATCGGAGAAATCAACAGCTGTAACATCAAAGCCCAATTCAATAAGAGAATCAACGACATGAGAACCGATATATCCACCTGCACCGGTAACTAAAACCTTTTTCATTGGATATCACACCTAATCACATAAATTTTAGATATTATAACACTTAACACGTTAAAAATCAATAAGAATTATTTATAAGTTGACACATTCATACACTTTATGTTATATTTTCTAAACAAGGATGTGACGGTGTATATGGCAAATTTCACAAGGGAAATTAAAAACAAAATCGCTAAAAACGGAAAGTTTCAGTTATATAAATCCGCGATTAAAAGAAAGTTATGTTATAAATACAGTTCTGTTGTTTTATCTGATAAAGAAATGGAATATCAAAAGAATTATGTTTTCAGCGAAAAGCATAAATTCAGCATTATTGTTCCGCTTTATAACACTCCTGAAAATTTCCTTTCTGAAATGATAAATTCCGTTATAGAACAAACATATCCCGAATGGGAATTATGCCTTGCGGACGGCAGTGACGCCACACATAAATACATTGAGAAATACTGCACAAAAATTTCTGAACAAGACGGAAGAATCAGATATAAAAAATTAACCGAAAACAAGGGTATTTCCGAAAACACCAACGCGTGCATTAAAATGGCTTCCGGCGATTATATTGTTCTTTTTGATCACGACGATCTTCTTCATCCTGCCGCGCTTTTTGAAAATATGAAGGCAATTACTGAACAAAATGCCGATTTCATTTACTGTGATGAGGACAAGTTTACAGATATAAAAGGAAAGCACTTTGATGCACATTATAAACCGGATTTTGCACCGGATACATTATGTTCTGTCAACTATATTTGTCATTTGACCGTTTTCAAAAAATCGCTTTTGGACGAAGTTGGGCTGTTCCGCAAAGAATTTGACGGCAGCCAGGATCATGATATGATTTTACGGCTTACCGAAAAAGCGAAAACAATCGTTCATATTCCGAAAATCCTTTATCACTGGCGAGTAAGCGGCGTATCGGTGGCATCGGATCCTTATGCAAAGCCATATACTATTGAAGCAGGCAAAAAAGCCGTTAAAGAACATCTTTCAAGAATGGGACTTGAAGCAGATGTTGAAAGCACGGAAATCCATCCCAATTTTTACAGAGTTAAATATAAATTATGCGAAGAACCGCTTGTTTCAATTCTTATTCCTAACTGTGATCATATTGAAGATTTATCACGTTGCATTAACTCAATAATCGAAAAATCAACATATAATAATTATGAGATAATAATAATCGAAAACAACAGCAAAAAAGAAACTTTTGATTATTATGACTCTATAAAATCAAATGAGAAGATTAAGGTTATTGAATATAAAACTAATGAATTTAATTTTTCGGCAATCAACAATTTTGGCGTTAAATACGCCGCAGGAAAACATCTTTTGTTCTTAAATAACGACACGCAGATTATCTCCCCTGCCTTCATTGAGGAAATGCTTATGTTTTCGCAAAGAAATGATGTCGGTGCTGTTGGGGCAATGCTATATTATCCGAACAACACAATTCAACATGCAGGAGTTATAGTCGGAATCGGCGGAAGTGCCGGTCACGCATTTAAGTATTTTCCGAATAATGTAAGCGGATATTTCGGCAGAGCTTGTTATCAGCAGAATCTTTCAGCCGTAACTGCTGCATGCCTTATGGTTAAAAAATCGGTTTTTGAAGATGTCGGCGGATTTGATGAATCCCTTAAGGTGGCTTTTAATGATGTTGACTTTTGCCTTAAACTTCGTGACAAAAATTACTTAAACTGTTTCACACCTTTTGCGCAGCTTTATCATTTTGAATCGCAAAGTCGAGGTCTTGAAAATTCGCCTCAAAAAGCTGAACGCTTTGAAGCGGAAAAGAAAAAATTGCAGAATAAGTGGCAAACATATTTTGAAGAGGGCGACCCTTATTATAATGTTAATCTAACGCTTTCAAGCGAAGATTTCACATATAGAAAGTAAAACAAAAAACCGCATCTTACGATGCGGCTTTTTTAATAAGTTTTTTTATCTGTCTTCACGGAAATACGAAAGTCCCAAATGAGCTGGCGGTTGATTTTCCCTTTTCTTACGCATACTGATAACAATCAAAACAATAATTGTTACGGCATAAGGTAACATTTCAATAATTGATTTACCGTTAAGGCTTATTCCTTTGATATAGCTGCCAACTGTGTAAAGCATACCAAAAACAATCGATCCGATTATTCCGAAATTCGGTTTCCAAAGAGTAAAGATGACAAGCGCAATAGAAAGCCAACCGATAGCATCGATAGCATATTCCCAACCGCCGTTTAAATTATCCATAATATAGCACAAACCGCCGAGGCCCGCTATTCCGCTACCGATCAATGTTGCAAGGTATGAATATCTTGTAATATTAATACCTGCCGCATCAGCTGTTGCCGGATTTTCACCAACTGCACGAAGTTGAAGACCAACTCTTGTCTTTGTTAAAACAAACGAAACAACCAATGCAATAACGATTGCAAGGTAAATCAAAATACCGTATGAAAAGAAAAGTTCGCCGAAAATGCCAAGCTTTTTGGCAAAAGGCAACGAAGCAGTGAAGAATCTGCTTGTGGTTGAATAATACTCACTCTTATCCTTTAATAAAGCAATCATATAGTTAGAAACACCTATGCCCATTGTTGTAAGGGCAAGACCGGTAACATTTTGATTAGCTCTGAGTGTTACGGTTAAAAAGCAATATATAAGTCCCAACAAAGCACTGCCGATAAACGAAGCCAATATGGGCAATAAAACAATCAAAATCGGAGAAGCTTTATTAACGCCGCCGCAAGCAAGTGTATAATATGCTTCAGCCATGCAACCCGAAGCCGCACCAACGCACATTATACCGGGGATACCAAGGTTTAAGTGACCGGATTTTTCGGTTAACGTTTCACCGGTAGAGCCAAAAAGGAATGACATACCGATACGAACGGCACTAATTAAAAATGTAATCATTCTTATTTTGCCCCCTTTCCGGATTTTGAGAATACAATACGATAATTAATAAAGAATTCACAACCGATAATGAAGAAAAGAATAATACCGGTGATAATATCCGAAATTGAGTTTTCAATTCTGAATGTTGTTGAAACTTGTCCGGCACCAACATTCAAGAAGATTATAAGGAAAGACGTAAACATCATAAATAACGGATTAAATTTAGCAAGCCAGGATACCATAATTGCAGTAAATCCCTGACCGCCAACTGTGTTAGCCGAAACGGTGTAATCCGTACCGCCTACAAGCAAAAGGCCTGCAATGCCGCAAAATGCACCCGATACCAACATTGTGCGGATGATAACCTTTTTAACGTTTATACCTATATATCTTGCAGTATTTTCACTTTCGCCGACAACCGAAATTTCATATCCGTGTTTAGTTGAATTTAAATAGATATAAACATTCACAGTTAAAACAAGAACAAATATTATATTAAGAAGCCAGTCGTTCATGATTGTGGGTAACGCAAATCTCTCCATAGGTGGCAAAGTACCCGTTGCACTTGTAACCCAAGTGTTTATGAAGAACAAGACAAGCTGAATTGCAACATAGTTCATCATAAGAGTAAAAAGTGTTTCATTTGTGTTCCACTGCGCTTTGCAAATTGCGGGAATGAATGCCCAAAGCATACCTGCAATAATGCTTGTCACAGCCATTGCAATCCACAAAACAGGAGTTGAAACCTTATCACCCAAATAAACCATGCATGGGGCGGAAGCAAGACCGCAGACTAAAACCTGACCTTCAGCACCGCAGTTCCAAAACTTCATTTTAAAAGCAGGTGTAACGGCCAAGGAAATTATCAAAAGTATAGCAGTTCGGTAAAACAAGATCCAAATTCTGCGTTCGGAACCGAAAGCACCGTCTAACATAGCAGTATAAAAATCAAACGGGTTTATTTTTGCAAGAATAAGGATGAGAATTCCGCTAAAAACCAAAGCGGCAACAACAGCAATCGTTCTTATGAGAAGAGACTGTTTTTTGGAAATATCATTTCGTTTAACAATATGAAAAAGCGGTTCTCTTTGTGCACTGTTATGAGCCATTATTCTTTTCCCCCTTCACTGTCCATACTTTCGGTTTTTGTCATCAAAATACCAATTTCTTCTTTCGTTGCGGTTCTACCGTCAACAATTCCGGTGATCTTACCGGAACCTATAACCATAATACGGTCACAAAGTTCCATTAAAACATCAAGGTCT
>JAZUJA010000120.1:0-6104 GCA_045642495.1 Acutalibacteraceae bacterium | reverse complement strand
CTATGGTACAAATGCTCAAAGAAATCAGCGATGCCTATTCAGGGCATGCCTTAAAGCCGGATTACTACTACCTGACGTTGGAAGAGTACGGCAAACTGCGAAAAGGGACACAGTATGAAACTGTGCATAAACAATTCGAGCAGTTGTATAAGGGTAAAAAGCCGACGCATTTGTGCCGTGAACAGACTTTGCCCGAGGGAAAGGAACTTACCGTATTTTGCCCGGTTCCTGTTAACAATGCCCGTCTTGCTGCATTCCAAAGGGAAAATGCTCTCACCAACGCCGAATTCTTCCAAGGGGTCTGTGCGCTGGCTCAGGCGGCTGTAAGTCATTTGAGCGACGTGGGATATGCTTGGGTATATAACGGGCGTGATCAGCAGTATATGCAAGACGTGCTGGGCTGCCTTATTACCCATTTTGTGGCATTTTTTCATCTGCGCAGAGAGATGACTGTCAGAGAATTTTATGATGATCTTAAGAAACAGTCATATTTCAGTTTGGAAAACAGTTTTTGCCCATACGGACCCGAAATGCTCCCCGGCTTAAAGGAAGCGGTGCTGTATATTTATCAAGGCGATATATTTGATTCCGGTATAAACAGCAAACTGAAAACGACTGACATTCCCATAAAAATTCAACAGCGCGCAGGGAATAATCTTATGGAATTTGGCGTTTTGAACGGTCAAAGAGGAATTGAGTTGATGATCAGATACAACGACGGAGTATTCGCCACCGAAACCGCAAACAAGCTTGCATCCGTGTTTACTGATATCTGTCATGCCTTGCTGCAAAACGGTGCGTCAGATAAAACTGCATTGCAGGATATATTCGGCAGTATCGGAGCAGAATTATCCGATTGACAAAAACTCAAATAATAAAGGAAAAACACAATGAAAAAAATACAATCCTTATTTTACGGCTTCGGCATGATACCGGAAGCGATGATAAACACCATTGTATCGCTCTATCTTTTGTTTTTTGCAACGGATATTCTCGGATTGAAATCCTCAGTAGCAGGCACAGTAATTTTTCTTGCCAACCTCTTCGATATTCTTTCGGATCTTTTTATTATGAATTTCGTGGATAGGCACCCTACCCGCTTCGGCACATACCGTCCGTGGCTGTTTTTGGCGTTGCCGATGACGGTTTGTCTTATGTTGATTTTTTGGGGTTCCGGTTTTCTGCATACCGAAACAGGAAAAATACTTTGGATCGGATGTCTGTATTTTCTAATGGTGCCGATATTCGGAACATCTTACCTTTGCCCGTATTTGTCTCTGCGAACAAGAATGTCAAGGGAACCGAAGGATCAGTTGCGTCTGTCATCATCCTGCTCGGTGTTTGAAAATATTGGTCAGCTTGCGGCGGCATTTTTTGCAATGATTCTTGTCGCAAACCGCTCATATACGGATTTTAATAACTGGCGGAATTTAACGGTCACAATTATTTGCATCAGTGCAGTGTGTATCATCGTCACCTTCTTCGGTACACGGGAAAACTATACTCCCATTGAGAAAAAAGTGAATTTTCGCGTGGGAATACGGGCATTGCTCGGTAACCGCTCATTCCGCAAGGTTATCGCCACACTGATTGTTGTCTATATTCCATGGACGATGTACAGCTCGCTTTTGACCTATTTCTGCACCAATAATCTGGGACATTCAGAATGGATGCCGATTATCTCCTTGTCCGGACTTGCTTTTTCCGCATTGTTCGGTGTGTTTGTCCCGTCAATCGTCAATCGGCTCGGCAAAAAAATGATGATTATTGTTAGCTGTATCATGATAATTTTATCATCTGCCGTTTTCGCATTCGCAAACAGCTTGTGGTCAATGCTCTTATTTTGTGCAATCAAGGATTTCGGACTGATGAGTATCTACATAACCTTGTTTGCCCATGTGCCCGAGATAGATAAATCCATCAGCAGAACGGCAAAGCTGACCGTGACCGGCATAATGTTCGGCATTGTCTCGGCACTTGCAAAAATCGGCACGGCAGTCGGCAATTATTTTTCAAGTGCCGTGCTTACCCTTGGCGATTATAATGCCAAGTTATCGGTTCAAGCCGACAAAACGTTGTTATGGCTGCGGTTTAGCATTGTCGTGACCTATGCACTGGCAGCCGTGATAATCTTGGCAATCAATCGAAAAGGTTTTGAGGAATAAAAAGAAAATATTCGATAAAAACGACAAAAAAGCACTTCGGAAGCATTTTGCTTTCGTAGTGCTTTGTGTTTTTCAAGGTAGGCACCGTAACGTGAAAAAGATGAATAAACAGCACAAAATATATATTTAAGCAACAACGATAATATCCCAGGAATTCGGTTAAAGACAGGCGAATATTTCGTGGGTTTTAGTCCATTTCCCCTAAAATATTGAATTGTGTTGTTTGACAACATTGAAATTGCACCCTGTGAAAGGGTACGAAAAATCCCCGAAACCCTTGCAGTTTCGGGGATTCTCGGTCTGACAACATTTTTGGTCAGACATCATGGTCATAGCGTTAAGAACGGACTTAACAAAAAACACATAAACACTATACTTTATGGCACGAACGCACGGGTTTCTCAATAATTTAAGGAGAAACCGCCATGAAAAACTTTATCGAAGAACTATATTACGGGAATCTTGAACCGCAGGCACGAGCAATAAAACCCAATACCGAAGTCAAAAGACAAATGAATGTTTTAGACAATGCCGAAACAAAACTTATGTCATTGCTAAACGGCAAAGAAAAAGATTTGTTCTGTCGATATGTGAGTGCATGGGCTACCGTCCAACAAGATGCCACTCTTGATTCCTTCATCAACGGCTTCCGTATGGGCGCCCGATTTGCGTATGATGCATTCGAGTCAGAGGATGCCCCGTTTGTTGAATTGACTGAATAATAAATTGCAATGACAATGAGGCGCCCCAATCGGAGCACCTCATTATCTCTTTATAAAGCGCTATTTTCTTCGTTTACAAGCTGATCAATCAATATTAAGCCGCAAATAATATTAATCAGTCGTATGCAATCAATTTTTGTTCGCCGTTTTTGAGAACGACCGTGCATAATCCAATGTCTATTCAAATATGTAGGTTCTTTATGAGTGAAATCTGAATGCGAGGTGAATTTTTCCATTGTTTTTTGAAATGTGATTAAGAGCGCGAAAATGGCATACTCTTGGTTGTCGATAACGTCCTTTTCTTCAAACTTTTTAATTATTGGATCGAGCCTTTTGTTAATATTTGTATCGGTCATTCCACTTACATTAGCCAATGCCCCGTCAAAAACTGATGTTAAACCAACAACGGCTAAATTGTACTGCTTGTTATTGAATGCTTCTACTGATTGGCTGAACAACACCTGTGAAGTGAGCTTTGAACATGCCTGTATTTTTTCTATTGTGGCTCGTACTATTCTATTGTCATTAGCGTAGTAGTATTTACGCATTATAGGTTTTATGTTATTTTGGGATAAGATATTGTCTACAAACTCATCCGAAAGAAAATCCCAAAATAAGAACTGGTTTTCACCAAGTTTTTGTATTGCTGCAATTGGGCGAAATACAATAGAGAGTTTTCGCATCGTAGGCTCAATGCTAATTGCCCATTTATTCAAGGATTCTAAAACGGGAGAAATAATTTCACCAAAACGTTTGAGATTTTTCTTAATCGGGGAAGTAATTTCGTCAATCCTCGATACCAATAGACCTAAAGACTCAAGGAAACTGTTATCGTCCATCTTTTACCTCCTACATTGAATATTTCTATAATATACCTCGTTTATTGTTTCGATATATGCCTTAAAAGAGGGGTGCTCAGTATCTTGTCGCTTAAGATATAGGTTCTTTTTAACCAAATATGCATCTCTCACCTCTAACCAAAGATTATTTTTCTTGATTATTTCGACTTTACCCAAAAGGCCTTTTGAATTTGGAGCATCATTCCAATACCACTGGTCATTTGCAATATATCCCGTTTTCTGATGAACCAATCTTTGCCAGCCGTACGATGTTTCTTTAACTATTGCTAAATCAATACTGAATTCGGTTTTATTTCCTTTGTTGAAAACAATATATCCAGATGTTAAAACAGATGTGGAATCGTGACAATCAGACAAGCCGTTTTCCTTTAATACTTCATTAAATTTTTTGCGGATATATTCTTTGATCTGTTGTCCATTGTTGATGCTATAAATATTTGAACTAATAATCTGGATATTATAATCGCAATCAATGGGTTCTTTTTCGTTCTGAGTGATAAGATTTTTTGCTCCACTGCCAACAAGATATGCGGTAACATTCAAAGTGCCTTCTCGATTGATTTTTTGCACCAATTGATTCACTAAATCCGAGCAACAACATTTCATCCTTTTCAAAAAGTTTTTGTCCTCTATGTAGTGATACATAATACTCTCTCCTTCTTTGCCCATGCCACCCATTTAACATCGAGGTTAAATCATAAAAGTATATCACAAAAATATCATTTGTCAACTGATTATATCAAAATAGTACATCTAAATAGATACCTTCTTTGCAATATGCAAGGTGAATTTGTAAAAAAGTTTTGGCACGGTTATGCTGTTTGGACAGTATGGGGTGTCAACGATAAATACAGTTAACAATTACTTCTCGTACGGTACCCGAAAATAGTCTAGATACTTCTTGAATTTGTCCTGCGCAGACAGGCAGGTATCACGCAAATAGCCATGCTCATTCTGCCATTCTTTTAAGCCACGGTAGTAGAACATCTTGATATCGTCCTCGATGATAAACGGCACGATATTATTTCGCAAGCACTCTTTGAAAAGAAGCAGGCGTCCGACTCTGCCGTTGCCGTCCTGGAAGGGATGAATACGCTCAAAACGGAAATGAAAATCAAGCAAATCGTCAAAACTTTTGTTTTCAATGGCATTATATTCAGCAAGCAACTTCTTTATCTCCGCACCGACATTCTCCGGGACAGTTGTATCCATGCCGCCGACTTCGTTAGGCAATTTCTTGTAATCTCCAACGGCAAACCAATCGAGGCGGGAATCGGATGTTCCGCTTTTCAAAACGGCGTGCAACTGCTTGATGAATGCTTCACTCAGCACATGATTTGCGCTGTCAATGACCATATCAATGCATTTGAAATGGTTGGCCGTCTCGACCACATCGTCCACTTTGAGTGTCCCGTTGGACATACCGATGGTGTTCGTCTCAAAGATGTAGCGCGTCTGATCGTGGGTGAGGCGGCTGCCTTCGATATGGTTAGAGTTATAGGTTAGGTCAATTTGAATCTTATGATAAATGCCGCCGTGCAACTTCGACGTTTTCTCGGCTTTCAACACTTCAAGAAGAGTTTTTGGTGCATCGGTCTTCTTGTTAATGCGGTCAGGCTTTTTTGCGATTTCGGGAATATTCCACGTCTTGCCGGTCAAAAATGCACCGTCAATCTTCCCTTCAGCACAGTATCCGCGCACGCTGCGTTCGGAAACACTCCATTTTTTCGCTGCTTCTGCGACTGAAATATATTTCATAGCTTACCCTCGCTTTCTGTTCGATAATAGTATAACACATTATCGGCAAAATATCAAGGAAAATTAATCAAAATACAATCTCATTTTTGCCGATTCCGGCAATGCCAAAATCACACATTTTTCAATTTGTCTCTCTTGCAGTACAATGTACTTGCAAAGGAGGAATTGCAATATGAGAGATGAATTTGTAAAAAGAATTGGAATTTGGGGACAACGTCATTATGACTATCTGAAAAAGAATAAACCTACGGTCATCAATGTCATGCGAATGGACGGCACACTTAAAAGCCATTTAACCCAAGTGGATAGAGACGCACAGGAGATGTACGAGAAACTAATCAAGGAGTATGCCGAATTCGAAGGTATCACCGAGCAACTCAAGGCGGACAACCAAATGGAATGGGTCGGCAGGATGAATAACATCCGAATGAGAGTTATTCACATAGTAAACTGTGAACTGATTTATACATAAGGAAAACAGAATATCTTGTCATTTAGCGGAGCTTCGGCTCCGCTTTTATTTTGCAATTTTTCTTGAATTTCGGTATATTTCGGCATAGAACATCTTGCAAAAACCGACAATATATGATATACTTACT
>JAZUJA010000119.1:0-32055 GCA_045642495.1 Acutalibacteraceae bacterium | reverse complement strand
AATAACTGACACTTTCAACCCGCTTTATTTTCACCGAATCCTTCTTAAACCCGGGAATAAGATACTTATTCTGTTCGATATCTGTTTTTATATAACACTCGATTTTCGGGTTTGTCATAACCTTAAAAGGTCCCCAAACAGCTTTGTTGTCAGAATGCTGTACAAACACCTGCAATCCCGGATACACGTAATCATCATTAATTTCCAAAGCAGGTTTTCTGTCGGCTAGCTCTCCTTGCAAAGCAGTTCCGCTCAACAGATAATAATATCCATGATCCGACATTTCGGATATGAGTCCAAACTTATCTATATTTTGAATACTGATTTTCCAACCGGTCTTATTTCTTTCGCCGGTCTTAGTATAGTGCTCTTCAAGATCGTCTTTCGATAAATCAAATACCAAAATCTGACCATCCGGATATATCTCCGGTGGTTGAACGTCCCAACTAGGAGAATAAAAGAAAATATTTCCAAGGTCATCATCCGGCAACAAAATATCAGCTTCCGATTTGTCAATTTCTCTCCAGCCGTCTAAATAGTACAAAGGCTTAAAGTTAACATAACCGTTAGTGTGTTCTATTCGTCCGACCACTTTTCTTCTTGGTACATCCATATTATCCCTCCGCAAAAGTTTTAACAAAATTTCTCAGTAAATTATAACATAATGTTTATTTGTTTTCAAGTTTTTTATACTACTTTTGCAATAAGACCAATCCTGCAGCTGCCAAACTAATTCTTAGCTTTGATTGCTATTTGTTTGCTTTATGTTATATGAAATACAGAAAACCACCCCATCCAAAAATGCGGTGATTACTTTTTGCGAAATTTAAGAAATTTAATATAAAAACAAAACATCTCCCTCCGGAAAACCGTTTTAATTTACAAAACCCTCAAAAAACGTTGAGACAAGGGATTTTGGACATACATCATCCGGAATATGACAGGTTTTATCTGGGATATGTGTACTTTTGTTCGTATGGTCATAGCATTAGAAACGGATTTAACTTAAAACCCGAATAGACACTACATTTTCAAGGCTTTCGAACGCACGGAGTTTCATTGTTATTCAGAATAATTGGTACTCGTTACGGATATACTATTAATATTGCGCATTATTGATTATTTTTTGTTTTTTCATCTTGCGTATTGTTTGAAGTTGTGCTATAATACAAACTACGTATCATAGTACGGAGGTGTTGATATGGACATTAAGAGGAAAATCTATTCCAAACTTTGCGACTGGAAAAACACAGCAAACGGAAATAGAGCATTGCTTATTGAGGGGGCTCGCCGAATCGGCAAATCTACCGTCGCTGAAGAATTTGCAAAGAATGAGTATAAGTCATATATCCTTATTGATTTCAACAAAGCTTCAAAAGCTGTTAAAGGTTTGTTTGATGACCTCAATAACCTTGATGTTTTCTTCCAATCATTATCGCTGGAATATAACAAAAGGTTGTACCGTAGAGAAAGTCTGATTATTTTTGACGAAATACAAAAATTTCCGAAAGCCAGAGAAGCCATAAAATATTTAGTAGCGGACGGTCGGTATGATTTTTTGGAAACAGGTTCTCTTATCTCGATAAAAGAAAATGTTGATGGAATTACAATTCCATCGGAAGAACGAAAGCTGAAAATGTATCCGCTCGATTTTGAAGAATTTGCTTCCTATCTCGGGGAAGATCTGCTACTTGAATATATCAAAGATTGTTTTGTAAAGAAGATGCCTCTTGAACGTTCTATGCATCAAAAAGCGTTGCGGCTTTACAAAGAATATATCCTTGTCGGCGGAATGCCTCAGGCGGTTGTGGCATATAAAAACGGAGACCGTGATTTCACACTTGCTGACATTGAAAAGCGTGATATACTGAATCTATACAGAGATGATATCAAAAAGGCGGCGAAACGGTATAATTCAAAAGTATCTGCAGTTTTTGAAAACATTCCCGCATATCTGTCCACACATGAGAAAAAGATTGTTTTGAGCAGCATTGATTCCGGCGCAACTTTCGATAAATACGATGAACCGCTTTTTTGGCTTGATGACTCCATGATATGCAATCTTTGCTATAAGTGCAATGATCCCAATGTCGGCTTTTCGCTCAATAAAAACGAGTCCGAGGTAAAGTGTTATCTCGGCGATACCGGACTATTGGTCAGCCTTGCTTTCAGTGAAAATGAACTTGCCGAAGAAAATTTGTATAAGCAGATTATGGGCGGCAGGCTTTCAATCAATCAAGGAATGATTTACGAAAATGCAATTGCGCAGATGGTAACGGCAAAAGAGAAAAAACTGTATTTCTATTCGCGGTATAACACGGAAAAGCACCGAAATGACATAGAGATCGATTTTCTGCTTTCAAACGAGAGTAAAACAAAATTCAAAATAATGCCGATTGAAGTGAAATCATCTCAAAATTATTCGGCAATATCGCTCGGAAAGTTTAACAATATTTACAAAAACAGAATAGGCGAATCGTATATCATTCATCCTAAAAATCTGTCTATTTCCGATGGCATTATCAAAATTCCACCATATATGTTTTTTGCCGCATTTTGAAATGTTGTGCCCCCGAAAGCAAAATTTATCACATTAGAGCGACAAAGTGATGATGGCATAGCAACCGGACTCGAAGGTCAAATTCGATTTGCGGACGAATCGACCCGAATCTGACACGTATTGACCAGTAAGTGCCTGAAAGCGCCCGTATGGTCATAGCATTAGAAACGGATTTAACTTAAAACCCGCATAAACACCACATTTTCAAGGCATCGAACGCACGTGGTTTCTCAATGCTAAAAGGAGAAACAGCCATGAAAAATATCATAGAAGAGTTTTACTACGGAAATATCGATCCGCAAGCGCGTAACTCCGAGCAGAGCCAAAAGGTCCAACGCGATATGCAGACGCTCACCGACAACGAGGACTTCCTCACGGATAAACTTTCCGGCGAGGAAAAGAAACGTTTTCTTCAGTATGTTGATGCTTGGGCATCGGTGAACGGTGAATCAACACTCGACAGCTTTATCACTGGCTTCCGTATTGGTGCCCGATTTGCGTATGATGCATTCGAGTTAGAAGATGCCCCATTTGATGAATTGTCTAAAGAATAAAAAACGATCCGCCTCTATCACACAGGATAGGGGCGGATTTGTGTTTAAAGCATATTTACATTTTTTAATAAAATATCGGTTGTTTCTTTTCTTTCAAAAAGCTTTCTATCATTAATGTCAAGAGCATTTTGCTTTTCAAAATATTTTATTATTCGTAAAAATAATTCGACACATTTATCATCATCATTTAATGCTTTAATAATTCTATTGCAAAAAACATCCATTTTTTTAGCATTATGATACTTTGGAACATCACTGCCAAATAAATATTTTAATAACATGACTGCATGGTATTTTCCTTTGCTATACTTCTTGTCAATTGTTTTGCTCTTAATAAGAGATTCGTATTTGTAAACTGCCAAGGAAGAGGCATAATACATTGAAGCCTTGTCATCAATTTTGAATATTTTCGCACCAACATCCTTTAACAGTACAGAATAATGACCTGATGCATCATGTGGCTTGTTTAGAAACATAGCAGATGCATTTTTGATTTGCGATCTTATTGTTACAATTTGCGGTTTTGGAATCGATTCGTTTCTGTACTGTCCCGAACGACGTTCATAGTATAAACCATCTGTACCTTTTTGAAATGTTTTGTAATATTCTTCTAATGTTTTTTGGTATGATGACAGAGCCTCTAATTGTTCCTTTTTTATACTGCTTTGATTATTTGTTGCCTTTGTTATTCTATTTTTAAGTTCTTCGTTTTCAGTTACGATTATTTTAATTGGAATCAATAATGAATCAATTTTGGGATTATCTTTATTTAAGAACAAAATGTGACTTGTTTGGCAACCATTAACGATTTGGTAGTTTTCAATTGTCATTCTTATTCCAACTAAATTCGCAGAATGTGCAACAACTGTAATACCATTATTGAACATACAAAAGGAATTATGCTCGTCGTTTAAAAGTGTGTTTTCAATATCTTCATTTACGGTGTTTTTTGAACCAAGAAAATCTCGAATGTTATCTTCAAACACTTTTTTCAAGCAACCATATTCGTCACATATTATTTTCTTGAATTCACGGAATGGAAGAACCCCACTGTAACCATATTCATTATTTATGTTAGAAAACATTGTCATATTTTTTTCAAAATCAAATGAAGCGGTTAGTTGTTGCTGTGATTTTCTATATAAATTCTGTATTTTTTGTGTGTCACAGGGGAAAAACGAGACATTAGAAAACAAATTTGTTTTGATTAAACTATCAACATGTGTATTAACTATAGTTTTTAAATTAATATCTTGTTCATCCCATTTTCCAAGCGCCACATAGTATAAATTAAGACATGGATTTGCAATTTTCATGTATTTAGAATTATCATATATAAAGTCTTTGATTTCAATGAAAGACTTCATTTCAGCATTATTAAATATTGACTTTGCAGTATCTGAAAAAAAGCTTTCTACGAAAGAAATAAAATTAGCTATTTCTCCATTTTGGAATTTTTCAGATGTTTTAGCTTGAACAAAAACAAATTTAACGTTTAAGGATCTATTTTGATTTATCATCATTTGAACATCGTCAATATGGCTCACAATGTTCCCATTAACAACAATAGCAATTCCGTCAATGCCTTGAGCCGCTTCACCGGTATACATATCTTGAATGTCAATATCGACATCGCCAACATCGGCTGTTAAAGCACAAAAATTGGCAAAGTGTTCAAATTGATCGGTTTCATTAAGCTTTGATAGTCCCCTAAGAGATGAAAACTCGCTTAGAAAGCCTTGAGTTATTCTGTCCACCTTTGTTCCCCCCAATATATACATCTTTTTTATTAATTATATCATAATTCGAGCTATTTTTCAATACAGTCACCTCAATAAATGAATTTGTAATACAATAAGTAATTACAATAGTTTAAAGCCATAATTCACCAAGTTGTTGTAGAACACTTGGACACCAAAATCGAAAATCGTAGTTTGGAATAAATAATCAAATATATTATATTATTAAAATTCGACTCATTAAATAGCAAGGCCGGATCTTTTTCTGTTGACAAATATCATGATTTTACTTCTGATATTATGACACTTGTCAATTATGCTTCCTGAACCTTATTCTTTCATAAATTCGCACATTTTGACGAATTTCGGTATATTTCGGCATTGTTGCTATTGCATATTTTGCAAAAATATGATACAATTTATTATGTCTAATTATACCTCTGCCCGAAGGAGAAAGAACAAATGGCAAACGAACAGATTGAACGCTGGTATTCGATGAACGAAATTTCAGACTATCTCGGGATTACCCGCGATACGGCATTGACTTGGATAGAAAAGCACGGGATGCCCGGCGTGAAAATCGGACGCACGTGGAAATTCAAGATCAGTGAAGTGGATTCTTGGATGAGATCACAAAAGAGTGACAGATAAAACTGATAATAGAAAAAACTCAGTTCACGAACTGTAGGAGACTTATTATGCCGAATCAATTCTTAACAAACTATACAGAAACAACGTTTTTAGAGAAGATAAAGGACAATCTGCGCCATTGCACATCCTTTGATTTTTCTGTCAGCTTTATAAAGCGGGCTGGCCTTGTTTTATTATATAAAGATATTGAGGCGGCAGTAGAACGTGGAGCAAAAGGACGAATTATTACTTCAACATATCAGAATTTTACTGATATTGAATCATTGAAAAGTTTCTTTGCTCTGCAAAATCGCTCCATTAATTTTCAATGCCATTTGGATTATGAGTGCTTTCACGATAGCGGATATTCGACGCTTGGATATCATTCAAAAGGTTATCTCTTTGATTTCAACGGCAAAAAAGAAATCATAGTCGGTTCTTCAAACATTACACGATATGCTCTGCTTAAAAACATTGAGTGGGATGTTGTATTACAGGACGATACCGTATACTCAGAGGCCATGCTTGAATTCGAAGAAAAGTGGCAAGCCACTCACTTATTAAATCAAGATATTCTCAATTTATACGCCAACAAGCTTAACTTCGCTATTGAACGTTGGGATATGGACTACGATTTGAGTGGGGCAAATATCAAACCCAACTTTATGCAGAGAAAAGCATTAAAAGAATTAAATAGATATCGTGCGGTTGGAACAAACAGGGCTCTGGTTGTTGCTGCTGCCGGAAGCGGAAAAACATATCTTGCTGCTTTTGATGCTCTTAATTTCAATCCCAAACGTCTTCTTTATATTGTCCATGAAGGTTCAATTCTTCGCAAATCACTAGAAACTTTTCAGGATGTATTTGGTGCAAATGTTACTTATGGTGTATACGACGGAAAGAATAAAGAGCTTGACGCTGATTTCCTGTTCTCTACAAATGTAACAATGGCGAGATCGATTGTTGAGACACCTCAATTGTTCCCGAAAGACTGTTTTGACTATATTATCGTAGACGAATGCCACCACGCAACTGCTGAGACATATAAAAACATTATCGGATACTTTGAATCGGAGTTTTTGCTTGGATTAACAGCAACACCAGAACGAATGGATAATGAAGACGTATTCGAATTGTTTGACAAAAACGTTCCTTACGAACTGAGACTGCGAGACGCAATTATCAATGACCTTGTAGTGCCGTTTAAGTATTATGGCATTCGTGACAATATGATTGATTACGGTTTGTCTAAGTCCGAAGAACGCAAGATGATTGCTCGGCTGGCAACAGCTGAACACTGCGAATTCATATCAAAGGAAATTGAATCTCATCGTGAGAACGGAAAGTTAAAAGCCCTTGCGTTCTGTCGTAACATAACCCATGCAAGAATGATGTGTGAGGCAATGAGTGTTGAGAACGGCGGTCAGTATCATACTGCTTATTTAACCGGACGCAACGACATTGGTGAACGTATCAGAGCCTATAACGACCTCCAAAGCGACACTTCCGATTTGGAAATCCTTTTCACAGTTGATATTTTGAACGAGGGCGTTGATATTCCTGGTGTCAATATGGTTTTGTTTCTTCGCCCAACAGAATCTTCTACTATATTCATCCAACAGCTTGGACGGGGATTGCGTAAGTACGATAACAAGCAGTATGTTACGGTGCTTGACTTTATCGGAAACAGCTATAAGAGAAGTGTGCAAATTGCATTTGCATTGAGTAGCTTGGCAAAGAACTTTGTTCTCGAAAAAAGGTTAATGAAATCACTGGTGGAAGACGATTTCAAGGCGTTGGGACTTGGCGAATATGGCGTTGAAGTCAATGTGGATGATTTAAGCAAAGAAGAAATTATTGATTATCTTGATAAAGAAAATTTCAACAATTTATCATATTTGAAGCAAGATTACTTCAACTTTAAGAAGTATATAAATTCGGAGTTTTATCCGCGTCACATGGATTATCTTAATAATGATTGTGCGCCTGATTTACTTCGATTTATGAGCATCAAGATTCATGGCAAGAAAACGATGTCTTATTATAACTTCTTGCACGGTATTCTTGAAAATGACGAAGATGAAAAGAATTTGCCGATATTTACAGAACGACAGATTGAATTTGCCAATTATCTTTCAAATATGTTACCTCTTGTGCGTAAGCACGAGTATTTGATGTTCAAATGCTTATTGAATAGTATCACTAGTTTAGAAGATATTGATAAGACGCTTTCTGATGAGATAATTGATTATAAAAAGGAAGAGATTGACCATGCTTTACATTTTATTAAAGCCAATGGATTTGCTTTTGTTGATGATAACACTTTAAGCTTGACGGTAACAGTTGATGACCAATTTAAGGAATATCTAAATGACCTGTTGGAATATGGACTTACACGCTACACAGTTGACTATGGAGAAACTAACGACTTCAAATTGTGGCAAAGCTACCGCATGGACCAAGTTCAACTTAAACTATTGAAGAATCCCGGCTACAATCAGTTAGGCACATATGTTTATGATAAAGATGTTATAATTTTCGCGTCATTAAAAAAGGATTTGTCAGATAATGATAGATTAAACTATAAGGACAAATTTCTAACGCCAACGATGTTTCAGTGGGAATGTGAAGTAGATATTTCAGATAATAAACTTAAAGGTCTACTTGAAAGTAATCGCGCATTTTTGTTTATTCGTAAAGTTAGCGATGAAAATGGAATTACACTTCCGTTTACATATGTTGGGCTTGGTAAACTTACAAATCCGAGAAAACAAATTAAATATAATGAGTTAAAAAAGAAGAATGATACAACCTATCTATTCGACGTGCCGATGGAAAACGAATTGCCGGATTATCTGCAGTACGACTTCGGCTTGAATAAATAATTATCTAGGAAACCATATGAACAACATTACAAAATCCCTTAAACACATTAACTGGCGGTTGTTTGCGGCGCTGATTGTTATGGGGCTTTGCCCGGCGATTTACACCACCGTCCGAACCTTCTTTCTCGGGCAGTTACCCGGTGAATGGTCATATTCCATAGCCGGTCAGCTCAGTTGGGTAAATCTCATCTACGAAATCGTAAACGAAGCCATCATTCTGCCGCTATTCTTCTTTGTCGGCAAGGTCATTTCCGACCGAAAAGAATTCACCAACCGTCTGAAAACAGGACTTTGGATATCGCTCGGCATTTACTCCGTACTTGCTGCGGCAGTAATTATTTTTGCCGAACCAATGCTCACTGCTATGGCGGCAACACCGGATATTATCGCCGATTCGGCCACATACATACGTATCGAAAGTATTGCGAACATCTTCGGAATCCTGTTCAGTTTCGGCTCGGTTGCGCTGATTTCACTAGGCCGAGACAAACTCGTTTACATACTGACGGGTGTAAAACTTGTTTTGTGCCTGATTTCCGACACGTTCCTCGTCTCCACCTTGCCGATGTCGGCAAATCTCGGTGTGAACGGAATCGGATATTCCAACATCATCGTCAATGCGCTGCTGTTTGTCACGGTAATCGTACTCCTCGCAAAACAAGGATACAAACTTTGGAACAAAGAAAAAATGTCTTTCGCATGGGCGAAAGACTTTGCTAAAATCGGCGGCGTTTCGGGGCTCGAATCCTTTGTGCGAAACATCGCTTATATGCTGATGGTTTCCCGTATGGTCAACATGGTCGGCGAGCAGGGCACCTATTGGGTGGCGAATAACTTCATTTGGGGTTGGATGCTTTTGCCGATTACACAACTCGGCGAACTGATTAAACAGGAAACCGCCAAAGACGAAAAGGCCGTGCAAAACAACACGCTCGGTTATTTCACAATTACCGGTGTCGTCTGTGTGCTGTGGGCGGTGTTGATACCGACTTACAAGCCGTTTATGCAATATGTTCTCGGCTTTGATGACGTGGACAAGTTGTTCTCCCTTGTAATGGTATTGTTCGGATTCTATGTGCTGTACGCCATTCAGAATGTGTTCGACTACACCTTCTACGGTCGTGGCAAAACGAATTATATGCTGTTTGAATCGGTGGTCACCAACTCGGTTTATTACGGTATATTCTTCGTGCTGTATCTCACGGGAGCATGGACGCCGACGCTACTCGGCATCGCACTGATGTTCGGCTGCGGAAATGCCTTTGATACGGTTGTCTCCGGTGTGGCATATCGGTATTATCTTAAAAAGAATAAAATGAATCTAAAACCAATGTTATTGGCTGATGCCTATATAAACCAAAATTTGGAGAAGTAAAAATGAAAACATCCATTATCACTAAACTTATTAAGTATTTATCAATTGTGTTAGCTACTATGACGCTTATAATCACTATGAGTAATGTCGTACTGGCCAAAAGCGGAAAAAATATCGTAACAGGAAAACTATTTGAATTTGACGAAGATAGTAAATATGAATTTTCAAGTTCAAAAGAAAGCAAGCCGACTAATACAAAAAATACATACGGTGAATTTTCCGTAAACGGAAATATTAATGAGGTTTTTTCAAAAAACGGAATTTCTGCATATCAAGTTAATAGTGGTAATTTGAAGTTGACATACTCATATGGCGATAAACTTTTGAAAGCCGGAGAGGATGAATGGCATCTCGTAGAAGACAAAACCAAAAAGGTTGATCTCGTCTCATTAGAAGAAAAAATCTTAAAAGGTGCAATAATCATTCAAACATCCAAAGATCGAAAAAACTGGGTGACTGTAGGAATTGGAACAAATGTATTTGAAATTACACCAGTCAACACTGATTCCATGTATACTACTCAAGATATTCAACTCATCAATGGATGTTTTTATAGAGTAACCGTTGCTTATGAATTAGCGCGTAGAACTGAAGAAAGCAAATTCCTGTTTATAAATACGGATAAGTATGAATATAAAAAATGTGCAGAGGTTTATGATTTCTACGCCTGCACATCTTTAACTGTTCAAGAAGAAACAAGCACTAATCAAAAATTCAACCTTGGTTCAGCAGTCAGATGCGAACATTTCAAGGGATATGATGGAGAAAAAGCTATCGAAAAGGGCGACCCGCATTACGGCATCACGTTAGGTCAATTTTTTGTAAGTGGGTATACTGACACTGCAGTAGATAAGGATAATAACCAAGTATTTCTTAAAAATGTTGGTGATAAAGTTACTCTTTGGTTCAACTTAAAAGAGAACATAAATGCCATTGGGGGCAATGACAAAATAACGGTAACCGCTGATGATAAAGGATATGATCAGTACTTTCAAACTACCCCGACAGATTTCGGCCGTGGAACCTTAATCATTCGATACACGGATTATAATAACATATCATCGACACCTCAGATCTATACAAATTATCTTGAAGCAAATACATCTGTCGGAGCAGATACAAAAGTTAGCCTTTTTGAAGAAGGTGATTACGAGGTTGCACTTGATTATGAAGTTACGGAAGATAAACTGATTAATTCCGAAGGACACTATAGAATATTCTTCAAGTTTTCTATTAGAAACGGAAATTGTATGGTTTATCCTTTTGATTTGAACACCGGAGATGAATTGACCAACAGTTCAATGACAGAAAACGGATTCCGTCTGGATTTGGCAAAGTCACGTTACTTAAAGGTTGTTGTTAAACGAGAAGTTATGGCCGAAAGTGCCGATGGACTTGTTGAAGATACCCGTTTCAATGGGCCTGCCAAAGACGGTGCTGAATATAAAGAAGAAGGCATTTATACTATTACAGTTACTAATCAGTATACAAATCAACTTACTGTAAAGAAAATCTATGTTGGTACTAACAGTATTCTTCGTGCGTATATGACAACAGGTTTGTCCATTAAGGAAATCAACAATTTAGTAAACAATGGAGCAACGATTAATGAAGACGGAACTATTAAAATGATGGCGACCAGTCAAGTTCCGCTGATTACTTCTAATCCCGATGAGATTAGCAATACCGAAAATACAAATGGTGGCTTTACCAAAGGTGTTTTGATTTCTCTTATTATCGCAGTTGTTCTTATTGGCGGTTTTGTGTGTATAATTGTACTCAAAAAAAAGAAAATTAACATCAAAGTTCCGGTACAAGAAGCCAATGACGAAACAAATAGCACCTCTGATGAGCTGAACGGAGGTAGCCAAGAATGAAACGAGTATTTGCACTGATTCTATGTATTACACTCCTTATGACAGGCTGTGTTTCACAAAATGGTGAATCGAACAAACAAGTAATAGAAAAAGATCCTGTTGTTGGTCTTGACTTAACTTACAATGGCTTGGATGATGAGCTTCTTCTGCGTCAGATTGAAGATACTGTATACACAGACACAGTTGCAGCTATCAATAGTGAAAAATATGTTGTTGAGGATGTTCAAGCAATTTATATTTCTAAAGAATACATTGATGAGGTCATGTTTAACTCGCAATCCAATGTATACTTCGGCTACACCCTTGATGAGTTGAATTCTATCTTTCAAGGAACGCGTTACGTCTTCACGCTCGGAAATGATGGTCAAACTACCATTCAAGAACTCGAGGAATTCGTCGATACTTCTACCGAAAAAATCATTAAAAATGTTGCAATCGGCACAGGTGTCATTCTCGTTTGCGTAGTAATTACAGTTGTTACCGAAGGTGCAGGTGCCCCAGCAGCTGTATCTGCTGTCTTTGCCGCAAGCGCAAAGACAGGTGCAATTATGGCCGGTGGCTCTGCAGTCTTTGGCGGCGTTGGAGCTGGCATTGTAAGAGGAATCGAAACTGGTGATATGGATGAAGCACTTCAAGCAGCCGCTGTAAGTGGAAGCGAAGGGTTTAAGTGGGGTGCTATCTCCGGTGCAATCATTGGCGGAGGAAAAGAAGCATTTGCTTTAAAAGCAGCCACAAAAAGCGGTCTAACTATGAGTGAAGCCGCTTTAATTCAAAAAGAGGCCCAACTTCCGATGGATGTAATATCTCAACTTCACAGTATGGAAGAATATGAGATTTATAAAACAGCAGGCTTGAAAACATTTATGGTAAACGGAAAGACCGCATTAATTCAAAATATCGATTTGAATTATGTCAGCGAACTTCAAGACGGCACAAAGGTTACAAATCTTGTAAGAATGCAGAGAGGTATGGCACCACTTGATCCGGCAACAGGAAAAGCATATCAACTTCATCATATTGGACAAAAGGTTGATGGTACTCTTGCCATTCTAACCGAGGAACAGCATCAAAGAAATGCGGCTATTCTAAATATCGTAGGAAAAGAATCGGAAATTGATCGAAATGCTTTTTCAGCCATTCGCAAAGAATTTTGGAAATATCTCGGTAATGCTTTCGCAATTGGAGGAGTATAATGGTGGATATAGTTGAAGCAATCAAGTCTTTTGAGGACTATATTGGCGGAACAGGTTGTAGTGAAAAACAGATACGGAAAGCAGAAAAACGGCTCAATCTGTTATTTGCCGAAGATTATAAAGCTTATCTTAGAGAAATAGGACTGGCATATTTTAACGGTCATGAGCTGACCGGAATCGGGAAAATTGATCGCCTTAATGTTGTTAATGTTACTGAAAAACAGAAATCTTTTACCCTCGAAATTCCAAACGAACTGTATGTAATAGAGGATCTCGGTATTGACAGTGTAGTTATTTGGCAATCTCAAGACGGTACAATTTACCAAAGTATTTCCGGAAGTGCACTTCAAAAACAGTTCAACAGTCTTTCCGAATATATTCACTCCTTATAAAACAAAGGACCTATCCATTTTGGATAGGTCCTTTTTGCCACTCAAACTTAACTGAATAAGTTTTTAAAGCCAGGTAAGAGAAACTATCGTCTTCCACTTGACAATGCATTAAAACGAAGATAAATGCTTGAATGCGTACATAAATCTAACAGTTCGAAACGACTTCAGGCGTTTTGTCTTCAGAAGGGGCTGGGAATCCCAGAAGCTGTCTTTTGGGAGGCAAAAGACGATGCTTGCTAATCTAATGGGTAAAACCTCGGATGACGATTATGCCATCCTCTCAAAAGAATTTGCCGAAGAGCGTGAAACCCTTGGCAAAAAGATTGTCGACCTGAAAGAAAAAATGCGTCAGCTTGAGGACAGTGCCGGAGAACGAGACCGTTTTATAAAAGCAATTCGCAAATTTATGCAGATGAAACGGTTATCGAATTCGCTTCTCAGGGAGCTTATCGATCACATTGACGTGTACGAGATGGAGGGCAAGGGAAAGAACAAGCGACAGCGTGTGGTTATCTACTACAAGTTCGTCGGATATCTTGCTATTCCCGAAACGTTTGCAGGGCCGAATTACACGGCGGATCTGCGAGAAGGGGTAGCGGTGGAATACGTTTCCTGCGAACCGACGAAGAATAAGTACGATATCTACAACAATCGCTTGGTTCCGAAACACAGGGCGGCAAAATAAAAACGAAGCAGGTATAGACCTGCTCCGTACATAGGGTGCGTATTTGCCTTAATCACGCATCTTCCAAATAATGTTTATCACCAAAACTCCATTTTTCAAATCGTTGTAATGGATGACGTGGATTTCCACTTTTTGTGAGAGTGCCGAAATGGTATATTTTTATCCCTCGATCAGACAAGATTTTAAGGAGATTTTGTTTTGCGATTGTTAAAGGTTCAAGACCTTTATCATCACCCCAAGTACCCCACACTTCTGTTATACCGTTGCTGACAAGATAATCGCAAATACATTTGATATTTTGCGAAGAAAGATTTTCGTCATATGCGGAAAGTGTTTTTGCATCGGTAGCTCTTTCGGTGTAAAGGTTAAATACCATCCAACCATCCGCTCAGAGTTGCTTTGAAATGTTTATGATTCTATTAATTGTTCGGTCACTACATTTTTCTTCCGCTCTTGACGGATTCATACAAATAGCAACAAGTGGATTTTTACCCGTTTTGCCAAGTGCGAAACGGTATGAACAGTATTTATTCGGCATTATGTAATTTGGCTCATGCCCGAGAGGATAATCAATTATTTGTTTTGTAACTTGTCCCACACTATTCAAACCTCCAAATAAACGAAATTAATTATTTGTGTTTTTTTGATTGGTGCAATAAGTTTCAAACACGAGCGTTCCATCTGCTCTGCATTCTCGAATTACACACCGCACAGCAACAGACTCGTCCACGACATTATTATCTTTATCAAGATAATAGATTTCAGAGTAATCTCCACCGGATGGAGTTCTTTCATCAATTCGCTTATGCGTCATTATAATCACCGTCACTTTGTAAAGCAAAGTGGATGTAACTGAAATCCCCGTTACATCCACTCGATATGATAGCACGAATTTCGAGAAAATTCAAGGTGGCAAAACGGAGCAGGCATAAACCTGCTCCGCACATAGGCTAATTATTTGTAAAAATCTGAAATGCGAGCATTCCTGTTTCCAACAAAAGTCAACTGCCTTTCAATCCAAAGTAAATACTGTTCAACTGTTTTCGGCAATGGGTCTTCGGAAAAATCTCCATTACCATACCAAAAATCCACGCGGGAATAATCTTTTGAGACACAGTCTTGCAAAAAGAAAAAGTTGACAAATCCCTTGAAATCTACAAAAAGGTCAAAAAACGTTTTGTCTTTTGCAAGTGTTGTAAAGATTGGACTATCCTCATTATTGTAATAACGACGAATACATTCCAGCGTCAAATCCCACCGATCACAGAGTTGGCGGTTGGTGCCTCTATTTTGGTTGATGCTTCCTGGGTGCTTTGGAAAAATCATCATACCTCCAATGGTGTATGATTTATGTAAATAATTTTCAACAAAACTTCTATAATCGGGTACTGCTTTTTGCACTTCATCAAGCAAATAACGATACTTATGATATCGGAACGAAGCAAAAATTGAATCGCTTCCAAATCGCAAATTTTTCCATTGCAAATAATTTGGGCCTGTTCCGATTTTAAGGTCCATTGTTTCACCGCAAGGAAGCTTTCTGCTCCATAACGCTTGATGATAAAGCTGCAGCGTTTTGCTCTGAGCATCAGGATCTTCTCCGCCAACACCTAAACCACCACAGACATTCCAAAAATTATCCCAATAATGAGGCGTGTCAAGCGTAAAATCTACAGAAGTATCTATCTTCAAATCTGCACCTCTTTCGATTGATCTGAAAGAATTAACAAAAATGGATGTAACTGAAATCAGTTACATCCACTCGATATGGTTGCGGGGGAAGGATTTGAACCAACGACCTCCGGGTTATGAGCCCGACGAGCTACCAAGCTGCTCTACCCCGCGATATTGCGTGTTTGTTTATTATATGCAAAAGCGGGGCAAATGTCAAGTGTTTTTTGAAAAATTATTCCACGGTTACGAAAATAAGTGCTTCATCGGTGGAATTTAAGGGTATTTGAAGTTTTCCTTCGGCGTTTTCCTCATATTTTTTTACAGGTTTCAGCATACCTTCTTTTTTAAGAATTTCCAACTGAGCAGGGGAGAAGGTATCGGTTTTATACTGCTTTGAATATTCATAAGGGTTCATATTATCACGGTCGATAACATAAACGGTAACGGTTTTTTTGCCGTTTAATCCGTCGATTTCGAGGATATCGGAAAAATCGGGCAGACGTTTATCAAAGTTTTTTGCGGCATAGCAGACCATAGCGGCGATTTTGCCGTCACGTTCGGTCACAAGCGCGGAAGTGGTATCATCGGTTTTGCAAAGCAAAACATTTTCATAGAGTTTTCCCGTTAAAACATAGGCGTTATAGATAGGTTTTCTGATTTTATTAAGGGTGAAAAAATTGCGAAATCCCGAAAAATCTATCACCATTTCATGCTGACCTGAAAGGCAGATAAGCATTTTTGAAACGCGCACACTGTCCCTTATATACGCCGTGATCATTTTGCCGAAATATGCGGCAAATCCGCTTCTCTCACGGAAGAGAAGCTGCGGGCAATCCTCCATATTGGCAAACCCTCTCGTTGAAGCACCCCATTCATCCACGATAACCTCTGCATCGGGGAAATATTTATCAATTATTTCAAGGTGTGCTTTATGCTTTCGCAGGGTGTTTTCGGCATTGAACGGCCAGGATCCGTCTTCGATCGACTTAGGAGTTGTGCCGTAGGTGTGGATTGAAACAAAGTCGAGCTTAGTGCCGCTTGATTTTATTTCCTTCAAAAATCCTTCAAGAAAAAGCAAACGGCTGGCGCACGAAGGGCCGCCTATTTTAAGACCGCTGTCAACGCGGCAAACGGCGTTTGCAAAGCCCTTATAGAGCTTTAAATATTCGCGAAGTCTATCCGGAACACCGGCATCACCCCTTGGAACATCACGCATAAAAAACTGATATAAATCAGGTTCGTTATAGCATTGCAAATGCCATTTTTTAACCGTTTCCGTTCCGAAATGCTCAACGATATGCTTTGTATATTGATAGCATATTTCCTCCCATTCGCCATAATCGGCAGGAGGGGAAACGCAGATCATTTTTCCTTTATAGCGTGTTTTGTTTTTGGAAACACTGCTTCCCATTTGCGGATCTGTTGCAATGCATGGCGGAATGAAATTATAGGACAAAAATATATCAAAGCCCTTGCTTAAAAGGTATTCAAGGCGCTGATCATTAAGCGAAAAATCATAGTTAAAACCGCCGTTTTCGTTTCTTGAAACAATGTCTTCAAGCATTGCATAAACGCGAACGGTTTTTGCCGCCCTTTCCTCTGCTATTTTATCAAGGATTTCTTTTCCCCAGTCGTCCTCTATCGCATCGGTTGGATGAAAGTGAATATGGTTCCAAAAATTCGGCGTTTTTTTGACACTGTCATTTATATTTGCATATATCATAATATCAGCTCCTAACGGCTTGATATTAGCATAACGCATTTTTCTTTTCAATGCGTAAACAAAAAGTCGTTTATTTATTGCAAAATCTGGTATAATTTCAGCAAATTATCTTCGATAAAAAAATATAAATCTTGACATAAAATACTAATAATAGTATTCTAATATGGTAAAAATTATAAGGAGGGGTTTGAAATGAATTATCCCGGTAAAGGTCTTTCAATTGCGGCATTGGTGCTTGGCATTGTTTCTGCTGTGTTTTCATGGGCATACGGTATAAATTTAGTTGCCGTTGCTGCGGGTGTTGTCGGCATAGTCCTTGCTGTTAAAGGAAAGAAGGCTGCTGTCGCTGCCGGCGCTCCGACAGGTATGGCAACTGCCGGACTTGTTTTATCAATTATCGGAACAGGTCTTGCGGCTATCGGCTTCTTTGCTTGCACCGCTTGCGTTATGTGCTCGGCAGGTATTGCGGCTTTCGCCTGAGTATTTAATTTTGATGAGATTATTATAATTTATTCATAATTTGTTCATTTTTTCTTGACAGCAACTTAATATTTATGGTATTCTAAAAGTGCCAAAAAATAATAGGGGGTTATGTAAAATGGATAATGGTAAAGGCTTATCAATTGCATCCTTAGTTCTCGGCATTGTATCTTCAATTTTTGCATGGTGGGGCGTTGCATTTGGCATCATCTGCATTGTTTGCGGTATTGTTGGTATCGTTCTTGCTATCATGGGCAAGAAAAAGGCAAAGCTTGCCGGCGCTCCGACAGGTATGGCAACTGCAGGTCTTGTTCTTTCCATCATCGGTACTGTTCTCGCAGTTATCGGCACTATCGCTTGCGGTATCTGCATTGCAGCTGCAAATGAAGTTTCCAAGAGCTTGGATACATCCGAATTTAAGGAAGCTATGGACGAACTTTCCAGCGCACTTAACGGCTAATTCAGCTAAAACTTGTGCCGCCGCGTTTTGCGGCGGCATATTTTATTTTTCGGAGGAAAATTTATGTTCCCCTATTTTACTGTTTTCGGTAAAACCTTTGGGTTATATGCAATATGTTCGGTGATCGGTGTTGCGATTTGTTGCATTTTTGCAACAAGATGTTTGAAAAAAATAGGTCTTGAATTTGAAGATGTTATTCTTTTTGTGCTTGTTATTATGGCAGGACTTATGATCGGCGGACATTTTCTATACGGTGTAACTCAGTATAAATTGTTTTTTGGCCTTATAGGAAAGGTCGGCTCGATAAACGATCTTTTTGATCTTTTGAAATATACATTCGGCGGTAATGTGTTTTACGGCGGATTTATCGGAATGAACATATCTCTTTATATCTATTTTCGGGCAAAAAAGTTTGAAAGTGCCGATTTTATAAAGGATGTGGTGGCGGCCTGTGTTCCGCTTTTTCATGCTTTCGGAAGAATAGGTTGTTTTTTGGGCGGTTGTTGCTACGGCAAACCGAGCCATTTCGGATTTATCGTAACGGGCAATACTTTTTCTCCCGATATTAACGGCGTACGGCGTTTTCCCGTTCAGCTTCTTGAAGCACTGCTTAATATTATCATTTTCATAATTCTTTATTTTCTTTTGAAAAAAATGTTTATGAAAGGGCATTTAATGATAGCATATATGCTTATTTATCCTCCTGTCAGATTTATGCTTGAATATATCCGCGGGGATGCGATACGCGGCTTCTGGGGCCCTCTTTCAACATCACAGTGGATAAGCATTGCGCTCTTTTTAGCGGCAATAATAAGAATTATCATTTTGAAAAAGCAAAAACAAAAAAGCTTATCTTGATTGATAAGCTCGCTAAAAAAGTTATTTAATTAAAGAACACATTGCGGTCTTATAATCGCATTGTGTTCCTTTTTTATTTGCTGTAATGTATTTTTCTCTCTTGATAAATTATATACTTCGTGTTACGATGTATTACGCAAGAGGATTAAATCGAATTGATGAATTCAAGAATGATTGGAAAGAAATATTTTCTATATATCAGTTTGTAACAAAGGAGGAAGAATAATGAGTAAAACTGCTAAAATATGGCTTATCGTAGCGGTGTGTCTTGTGATAGTCGGAGCAATTATGTTTTCAGCCGTTATGACGGCATATCACTGGGATTTTTCCAAACTGGGCACACAAAAGTTTGAAACAAATATTCATGAAATTAAAGAGGATTTCACTAATCTGAAATTAAATACAGAAACTGCCGATATTCTCTTTGCAAAGTCAAGTGATAATAACTGCAAGGTTGTCTGCAATGAACAGAATAGTATGAAACACTCGGTTGTTGTTAAGGATGACACGCTGAATATAAGTATAAAGGATGAAAGAGAATGGTATGAATATATCGGTATCAATTTTCAAACGCCTAAAATAACCGTTTATCTTCCGAAAGATGAATATTCATCACTTGCTATTAAAGGAAGCACAGGGGATGTTGAGATATCTGATAAAATTAAGGTTGAAAGCGCGGATATTTCTATAAGTACCGGTGATATTATGGTCAAAAATATGTCAGCGGATAAACTAAATCTTTCTTTGTCAACCGGCGATATTTTCGTTTTTGATGTAATTTGTAACGGTGGCGTTAAAGCAAACCTCAGCACCGGCGATATAAAACTTTCAAATGTAATGTGTCGTGATTTTATCTCAAAGGGAAGCACGAGCGATATTTTTATGGATAACGTTATTGCCGCAGAAAAGCTCTCTGTTGAGAGAAGCACGGGGGATGTTGTGCTTGATAAATCAGATGCCAAAGAGATTTTCATAAAAACCGGCACCGGCGATGTTACAGGATCTTTGCTGAATGAAAAAGTGTTTATAACCGAAACATCAACCGGCGAAGTGAATGTTCCCAAAACAATAACCGGCGGAAAGTGCGAAATTGTTACATCAACAGGTGATATTATAATCAAGATTTTGAAATAAAAATTAAAGAGAGGTTGTTTTGCGGCCTCTCTGATTTTTTATTCTCCTCTGAATACTCTTACATTGAATTTGTGCTGACATTTTGGGCAAACGGTTGTATGCTTGCCTTTTCTTCGCGGCAACCTTAAAACCGCTTTGCAGTTGGGGCATTTTTTATATATGTGCATATAATCGGCGCGACGCTGATTTGCGGTTGCGTTTTTCTGTTTTATTCGGTCAATCATTCCGAAAATCAAATCGTTTTCTTTTCGCCTTGCCGTGATGTTTTTTGAAATCATTCTTAAAAATGCGATAATCAAAATCGCATATACAACAAGCTGTAAGTATAGATTATTAAAAAAACAGTTTGAAAGACCTAAAAAGGCGGCAATGCCGAAAAGCAGGAAAAACAACTTGTCGGGACCGTATCTGCCAACCATAAAATTCATAAGTTTATATCTGAAATTCAAAGATTTCACTTCCTTTTTTATTATTATATCCCCAAAAGCACCGAAAATTGTTAAGTTTTGGTTAATAATTATTGTAAAGCATAAAAATTTATATTATAATTGAAACAGATTAAACTGTTCGCGTGGTGATTTGATGTTTTCAAAAGTTTTAAGCGTTGGCATATTCGGCATAGATTCTTATATGATAGAGGTTGAAGCGGATGTTTCGGGCGGACTTCCCGCGTTTGATATTGTAGGTCTTCCCGATACCGCCGTTAAAGAGTCAAGGGATCGTGTTCGTGCCGCGATAAAAAACAGCGGCTTTAAGTTTCCCATGGGCAGAATAACGGTAAACCTTGCCCCTGCCGACAGAAAAAAGGAAGGCGCGATTTATGATTTGCCTATCCTTCTTGCCATTCTTTCAGCTTCGGGACAAATAAAGTTTAATACTGAAAACAGTGTATTTTTGGGCGAAGTATCGCTTGACGGTAATATAAGAAAGGTCAACGGTGTCCTTGCCATGACCATCACCGCCGCGCAAAACGGAATTAAAAATGTTTTTGTTCCGCTTGAAAACGCAAGGGAAGCCGCGGCAGTTGATACGGTTGATTGCTTTGGCGCTGACAACGTTAAGGCGGTTATTGCTCACCTTAGCGAAACCGCAAAACTGATAAAAGCCGAGCCACCCGAAATGAAAGCGGAATTATCCGATACCGTTTCGGTTGATTTCAGCGAGGTTAAGGGTCAGATTGCCGCAAAAAAGGCACTTGAGGTCGCTGCGGCAGGCGGACATAATATCCTGATGATCGGCCCTCCCGGTGCCGGAAAAAGTATGCTTGCTAAACGCTTGCCGACTATATTGCCCGAAATGACCTTTGAGGAGTCGATTGAAACCACTAAAATTCACTCCGTTGCGGGAATTCTTGATAAAAATCATCCGCTTGTTACAAGCCGACCGTTCAGAAGTCCGCATCACACCGTTTCCGCACCGGCGCTTACGGGCGGCGGAAGTATTCCGAAACCGGGCGAAATTTCTCTTGCGCATAACGGCGTTTTGTTCCTTGATGAATTGCCGGAATTTCATCGCGATGTTATGGAGGCAATGCGTGCTCCGCTTGAAGACGGTGTTGTAAGCGTTTCCCGCGTTTCGGGATCAGTAACATACCCCAGCAGTATTATGCTTGTTGCGGCTATGAATCCGTGCCCCTGCGGATATTACGGACATCCGACCAAGGATTGTACCTGCTCGCAAAACGCGGTTAATAAATATCTTCACAGAATTTCGGGCCCTATGCTTGACCGTCTTGATCTTCATGTTGAGGTGCCGCCGGTAGATTATCAGTCGCTAAAAGAAAACATACCCTCAGAGACATCTGCGCAAATTCGCGAAAGGGTAAACAGGGCGAGAAAAATTCAACAACAGCGCTATAAGGGAACGGGCATTTCCTGCAATGCGCAGCTAACACCTAAAATGTTAAAGCAGTTTTGTGTGCTAACCGATGAAGCGGCAACACTTCTTAAACAAAGTTTCGATAAGCTCGGTCTTTCCGCAAGGTCTTATGATAGAATTTTGAAGGTCGCAAGAACCATTGCCGACCTGCAGGGCAATGAAAAAATTGAAAAAGAAAATATTTTTTCGGCAATTCGTTTCAGAACACTTGACAGAAAATACTGGAGCGAGTAAAATAAGAAAGCACAGATTATTCTGTGCTTTATGGGGGCGTAGCTCAGCTGGGAGAGCGTACGGTTCGCATCCGTAAGGTCAAGAGTTCGATCCTCTCCGTCTCCACCAAAAACAGACAATACCCTTTGCGGTGTTGTCTGTTTTTCTTTTGGTGGAAAAGAGGATCGAAAAGAACGGTTTTGCGACAGCAAAATGCCGACCTTCCGGTGGACGGTCGGCAAGTTCGGGTGCGTGCCGACTGCCGGTAGGTGGTCGTGCGATCCACTCCGTCTCCACCAAAAACAGACGATACCCATTGTGGTGTTGTCTGTTTTTCTTTTTGTGGAAGTTCCGATACTATGTAAATATAATCTTTTAAATCATCAAACAAATTGCAACAAAAATGAAAAAAACGGTTTTTAAAAAAATAAGTGTAAAAATGCTTATTTATGCAAAAAATACTTGCATTATGAAAAAATATGTAGTATAATAGCAAAAAATTAAATAGGTCTATATGATGTTTGCAGGAAAATGGGGTTTCCCAAACCGAAGGAGTAACACTCTCAGGTGTTCTGTATAGAACGAAGACTGCAAGCGGATAGAACTTTGGAGAATCTCATTTATATGGGTGCCGAAGGTGAAAGCGCATTTGCGCGAATCTCTCAGGCAAAAGGACAAAGCTTACCGTTATCCTTAAGAGGATTATCCCGGCATACCCATATATTTGCGGTTTGCCGGGTTGTTTTTTTAGGAGGTTTTTTTATGAAGTTTATCACAAACATCAATGATGCGATCAACAGCTTCGTTTGGGGTAAGGGCGTTTGGCTTTTGATTGCGGCCGGCATTCTTATGACGGTGGTCACAAAATTTTTCCAAATTTCGCATATCGGCGAATGGTGGAAAAACACAATCGGCAGTCTTTTTCATAAGGACGTTATAGGTCACAGTAAAGAAAAAGCTTCGATTTCGCCTTTCCAGGCTCTTTGTACGGCTCTTGCCGCAACAGTCGGCACAGGTAACATCGCAGGTGTTGCCGCTGCTATTTGCATTGGCGGTGCCGGTGCGGTTTTCTGGATGTGGATTGCCGCATTCTTCGGAATGATGACTAACTATTCCGAAAATGTTTTGGGTATCTATTATCGCCGCAAGAATAAGGATGGCGAATGGTCCGGCGGACCTATGTATTACTTGCAGGACGGTTTGGGCTCTAAGAAGGGCTTCAAAACAATCGGTAAGGTTCTTGCAGTTATATTCGCTTTCTTCGCTATGCTCGCATCTTTTGGTATCGGCAGCATGGGTCAGGTAAACAAAATCGTGCTTAACATTGAAAGCGCGTTCCCCATTCAGTCACTTATTAATACCGAAGTTTTTGAAGGTGTAAACCTTTATATGATCATTATCGGCGTTGTTATTATGCTTCTTGTTGCCCTTATCGTTTTGGGCGGCCTTAAAAGAATCGCCGGATTTGCTGAAAAGGTTGTTCCCTTTATGATCATTCTTTTCATCGCAGGCAGTCTTATCATTATCGGCGTTAATGCCGCAAACATCATTCCCGCATTCAAGGCAATCTTCGTTAACGCGTTCAAGCCTTTGGCTGCTCTCGGCGGCGGTGTTGGTTTTGTTATCAGCACTGTTATGACTCAGGGCTTCAAGCGCGGCGTTTTCTCAAACGAAGCAGGTCTCGGTTCTTCTGTTATGGTTCACTCTAACTCAAACGTTAAGGAACCCGTTAAGCAGGGTATGTGGGGTATATTCGAAGTGTTTGCAGACACAATGATCGTTTGCACAATGACCGCTCTCGTTGTTCTCACTTCCGGTGTTTATAACCTTTCAACCGGTGCTATCGCAGAGGGCACAAGCGATGCAACTCTCGTTGCAACCGCATTTAACAATGTGTTCCCTTGGGGCGGTATCGGTGCTAAGTTCGTTGCTGTTGCAATGTTCCTTTTCGCTTTCACAACCGTTCTCGGCTGGTCACATTACGGCACAAAGGCTTGGGAATATGTATTTGGCTCAAAGTCCTCTGCTGTATTTAAGATCATTCACGCCGCAACAACAATCTTCGGTGCGGTTCTTACATCTTCACTCGCATGGGATATTTCCGATACATTCAACGGCCTTATGATGATCCCCAACCTTATCGGTGTTATCGTTCTTTCAGGCCTTGTAATGAAGATCACAAAGAATTATCTTGACCGTAAAAAAGGCGCAAAGGTGGCTCCCATTATTTCCTATGATAATCAAATAAATGAAGAATATGCCGCTTCCGGCGCTGATGCAGAAAAATAAATTTGGCTTAAAATCAAACAACCCTCTCATCCGAGAGGGTTGTTTTTTGCTGTATTTATTTTATTTTTCCGGCTGCAAGGTTTTGTTCGCTTCTGTAAATATTTTCGGGTTTAAGTGTTCCGCTTTGGCAAAGTCCCGAGCCGAAGCTTTCGGTGTCGGTCACATCCGGCTCAAATAAATAGCGAAGCAAAAGACCTGTTTTTTGATTGCAGGGGAAAACATAAGCGCCGCCTGCAAAGTTTACACCGGTTTCATCCGAAAGGGTTGCATTTTCAATCTTGTAAATGCTCTTTTTTGGGTCTAACATTGCGGCACCGGCATACTGTTTAAGCATAACCGTTTCGCCGGATGAGAGCTCATAATAGTCGATTTTATGGCTATTTGCAAGGCGTATAACCTCGTCTGCTCCTTCACAGTTCTTCGGTATTACATAAGCGGTGGCTTTAGTTCTGCCGCGTTCGGCTTTATCATAAAAATAACATTTTGTTTTGTTATCCTTGTTAACGAAAGTTCCCGAAAAAATGTTATAATCGGGATCCCAAACCTCTCGGTTTTCTTTCATTGTGCTGTTTGAATAAAGGCAGAAAATCGAATTTGCGTCAAAGGTTTCGCCGTCTTTTATTATGTTTGCTCGTTCAATTTCTATCGCAGTTTTAATGTTTTCGGGTTGTTCGGAAATATAATCAATAAGCGATGTAACCGAAATATACTGCGCAACAACGCGGCGCTCAAAGCCCTCCTTGCCTATACCTATTCCGCAGGTTTCAACAAGGTATGTAAGGCAACCGGTGAGGCCGTAATATGCTCTGCCGGACGAGAAGTTGGCGGTGTTGACCATAACCGCGGATTTAACCGCGCCTGCCGCCTGTGTTGCGGGATAATATGTTGCCGTGAATTTCTTTTCGTTAAGGTCTTTTATTATGCGATCGGAAATTGCGGTTGCGGTATTGATATATTCGCTGCCCGTGTTAACGCCGCCGCCTGCCGCGATAAGAACATCGCGCAGCTTTTTGTTGTTTGCGGTAAGACCGTTTGAATATTCGTGACCGTCTATAAGGGTGTCGGGATCAAAGGTATTGAACACCTCGTGAACCGCCGCTATCTCTTTTGATTTAACCTTGATGTGATCTCGGTTAAGATCTATCTTTTCGGCGGTGTTGCTTCTTGTGAATGCTTTTGATCCATCGGGGTTGACCCTCGGCAATACCACGATATTAACCTTTTCAAGCACCTTTTCGCCGTATTCACCGTCAAGCGATTTTGCAACGGCAAGCGCACCTTCGCCGCCCGCAGGCTCGTTACCGTGGATTTGCGCGGTGTACATTATAACCGGCTTGTCCTGCGCTTTGATTTTTTCGGCGGCCTCAATATAAGTTTGGGCGGCACTTAAATCGGTTTTTGAGAAAACAAGAACGGGAATATCAAAATTGTTAGTCGGTGTTTTTCCGGCGCTGAAGCGATAAAGGTTATCCTTATCGTCATCAAGCTTGCTGATAAACTCTTCCATTTCTTCCTGCGTTGTAAATTCATTTGCCGCCTTTTTATCGGATGAAAGGGTGGGAGTGGAGTAAACATCTTTATATGTGTTTTTCCAATTTTTATCGATTTTGATTATGTTATTCTGCGTTTCATCGGTGTGATTTGAAAGTGCGGTCGGCTCATACCCGTTACCGCCCGATTTTTGCGGATTTGCGTCAATTTTAACAAGATCGTTTACCTTATCTTTGGTCAGATTAATATACTTTGTAAGGCTGTAATATCCGTTTGCGCTCGACTTAAAACTGTAACTTGTTTCATCGGGCTTAATATCAATATAATAGTGATATGTAACGCCGTCTTTTGTTTCGGCTTTTGTTTCGCGAACAACGGTTTTGTCCTTATAAAGCGCAACCTTAACGCCTTGCGGAGCGTAAAGAACAATGCCTTTTTCCTTCGTTGCGCGGTAAATAAAAAACGCCGTAATCGCGATAACGGCGCATAACACCGCAGCTGAAATAATAATTATTTTTTTTGATTTTGCTTTTGTCATAAACTGCAACCTTTCGTATAGAGATTGTTTATATCTGTTATAGTAACATACATATTAAAAAAGGTCAAATAAAAAAGCCTCGGTATTTTTACCGAGGCTTTTTAGATTTTTACTGTTAAACAATAACTCCGCGTTTGCAGGCGGTTTTACAAAGGCCGCAGTTCACGCATTTATCATAATCAATAACCGCAAGGTTATTAACAACATGGATAGCGTCCTTTTTGCAGGCACGCTCACACATACCGCAGGCAATGCAGGAAACCTTGCACACCTTAACAACTGCAGGGCCTTTTGCTTTATTTGAGCAATTAACATGAACCTTTGCTTTTTTAGGCAAAACAGAGATAAGTCCCTTCGGGCAGGCGGTTGCACAACGGCCGCAGCCTTTGCAGATATCTTCGCAGATAACCGGTCTGCCGTTTACAATTTCGATAGCATTAAATTCGCAAGCCGCCATACAGTCGCCAAAACCGATGCAACCGAAAGAGCATTCGTTAGGGCCTTCCGCCGCAAGAGCGGCAGCGGCGCAGGACTTAAAACCGTCATAAGCATATTTTGTTCCGGTGCAGTCGGGTGTTCCTCCGCAACCGATAAAGGCAACTTTTTCTTCGGCGGATATTTCAACGCCAAGCACTTCGGCAAGTGCCGCGGCGGCAGAAGCACCACCGGGAGCACATTTGTTAGGCTCTGCCTCGCCATTTGCGATAGCGGCGGCATAACCGTCACATCCCGAATAGCCGCAAGCGCCGCAGTTGGCGCCGGGCAGACATTCTCTTATTTTTTCCTGCTTTTCGTCAACGGGAACAGCCATAAACTTTGAGGCAAGAGCAAGACCCAAACCTGCGATAAGTCCGATAGCGGCAACAATGCCGACGGGAAGAAGAATAGAATTTATAAATGCCATATCGTCAACCTCCTATTCCCGCAAATCCTAAGAACGAAAGGGAAACAAGCGCGGCAGAAACAAGGGTTATCGGCAAGCCTTTCATAAACTCAGGCACTCTTGCCGTTTCAAGCTTTTGGCGAACACCGGCAAAGATGATCATAGCCATCATAAAGCCAAGACCTGCCGCAAGCGCATTGAAAAGCGACTGAATAAATGTAAGCTCGTTTGTGATATTAAGCATTGTGATACCCAAAACGGCGCAGTTTGTTGTGATAAGCGGAAGATAAATACCGAGCGCGTTATAAATCGGCTTAATATACTTTTTAAGGAAAATTTCAATAAGCTGAACGATTGCCGCAATAACAAGGATGAAAACAACCGTTTCAAGATATTCAAAATTCGGGCTTAAAATATAATGATAAATAGGGTAGGTGACCGCCGTTGCGATAACCATAACAAGTGTTACGGCAACGCTCATTGAAAAAGCGGTGTTAACCTTTTTGGAAACGCCTAAAAACGGGCAGATACCAAGGAACTTTGAAAGCACCATATTGTTGGTTAAAAGTCCCGCCAAAATAATGGATGCTATTGCAGTTGTGCTGTTCATTCCGCGGTCGCCTCCTTACAGGTATTTGCTTGTTCGCAAGCATTTTTTGAGGGGCAGTTTTCACAGCCCATGTGCATAACGGGTTTTTTGCCCTGCTTTTTGGCAATCGCATTTGAAGCGGCAACCAAAACGCCGAAAACAAAGAAACCGCCGGGAGGAAGCAGGAAAATTATCATCGGGTTTATATAATTTGCGGTGATGGGGAAGCCGAACAACATTCCTGCACCGAAAAATTCGCGGATAGCACCCATAATGGTCAGCACCGCGGTAAATCCGAGGCCCATTCCGAGACCGTCCAACACACTCGGCAAAACTGAGTTTTTGGAAGCAAACATTTCGGCACGAGCCAAAATGATGCAGTTAACAACTATAAGCGGAAGATAAATACCGAGCGATTCATCAATCGAGGGCGCAAACGCCTTAACAAGCATTTGAACAACGCTTACAAAACCCGCGATAATCGTTATAAATGCAGGAATTCTAACCTTATCGGGAATAACATTTCTAAGCAGAGAAATAACAAGGTTAGAGCAAACAAGAACCGCCGTTGCGGCAATGCCCATGCCTATTCCGTTAATTGCCGCGGTTGTAACCGCAAGGGTGGGGCAGGTGCCGAGAACAAGGCGCAGAGTCGGGTTTTCTTTAATAAGACCGTTTGTAAAAACAGATAAATTTTTGTTTTTCATCAGTTCTGCCCTCCTTTCGCGGATATATCATTTGCTTTCTTTATTGCTTCGTTAACAGCCTTTGTAACGGCTTTTGAGCTTATCGTTGCACTTGCAACGGCATTTATTTCGTTTTTGCTTTTATCGGCTGTGCCGTATTTTGCGGCTGAAAGCTCGCCGGAAGCGCCGACAAATTGTTCTCTGAAAGAATCGGTAGCGGTGTTTTGACCAAGACCCGGTGTTTCGCTTGTAACATCAAGGCATTCAATTTTATTAACCGTTCCGTCTTTATTTATTCCGACCATAATGGAAATTGTTCCGCCATAGCCTTTTTCTTCATTTATGAAAATGTAACCAACAACGCCGTTTTCATTGCGGGCGATATAATAACCGTCCTTTTTCTCATATTCATCGGCTTTAAGCACTCTTGCCATGGCGGCATTTTGGTTATCATCATTTATTTTTTTGATTTTTTCCTTTGTCAGAAGGTTTGTGCCGGCAAGGGCGGCGGTAACAACCAAACAGATAACAACCATGATCACCGTTGGATAGGCAATGGCCATACCCTTAAACTTTTTTAACATTTCTTTCATGATTTCTGTTCCGCCTCCTTTGCACCGAAAGGCTTACGCTTTGTAAGGTTATCAATATGGGGCGTTAAAATATTCATAAGAATTATTGCATAAGAAACACCTTCGGGGAGCGCCGCATATTTTCTTATGATAAATGTAATAGTGCCGCATCCGATGCCGAAAATGATTTTTCCTAAAGGAGAAGCAGGGGATGTTACATAATCCGTTGCCATAAATATCGCGCCAAGCATAACACCGCCCATTAAAATAGCCGTTAACGGATTTTCGCCGAACAGGAAGGTCAAAAGAGCTAACGAGCCGATAAAGCAAACGGGAATTATCGGAGTTATAACCCTTCTGAGGCAAAGATAAACTCCGCCTATCAAAAGCAGAAACGCGGATGTTTCGCCGATAGTTCCTGCATGAATACCGAAAAACAGTTCACGGAATGAAGGCATTGCGACAGTCTGATTTAGCGGAGTTGCACTTGCAACCGAAACAGCAAGCGGAGTAGCACTTGCAACCGTACCCGTAATCGGAGTTACAAACTTGGTCATTGCGGTCGGGAAAGAAACAAGCAATATAATTCTTGCCGCAATAGCGGGGTTAACAAAGTTAAAGCCCAAACCGCCGAACAACTGCTTAACGATTATTATTGCCGCAACAGAGCCGATCGCCGCTTGCCATAATGGCATTGTGGAAGGAAGATTCATTCCGAGCAAAAGGCCGGTTACAACGGCGGATAAATCGCCGATGGTTTGTTGCTTTTTGAAAATTAAATTCCATAAATATTCTGCGGCAACTGCGCTGATAACGGTGGTTAAAAGCACAAAAACGGCGTTCCATTTGAAAAGAATGCAGCCGAATATTGCGGCAGGGAGCAGCGCCAAAACAACATCCGCCATAATTCCCGCGGTTGTGTCGCGGTGTCTGATGTGCGGTGAAGAAGCGGCTTTTAATATTTCTTTCATTTTTTCTGCCTCCTCAATTCCTGTTTTGCGGTGCGCATCATTTCGGTAAGCGGACGCTTAGCCGGGCAAACATAAGCGCAAGAGCCGCACTCGATGCAGTAATTTACATTAAGCTCATTAAGATTATCTTTTTGATTGCTTAGTATCGCTGATTCGATATCCTGCGGATAAAGTCCCATGGGACAAGCCCCGATACATCTGCCGCAGCGGATGCAGGCGGTTTGCGGTTGCTTTTTGGCTTCCTTAAACACAAGAAGGGCGTTGTTTCGCTTTTCAAGAACCTGCAGCGGATCCGAAACGGGAGCACCCATCATAGGTCCGCCCAAAAGTATTCTGTCGGCGTTTTCATCTATTTCGCCCACAAAGTCAAGAATTTCCTTTATAGATGTGCCTATCGGAACGATAACATTTTTAGGCTCTTTAACCGCCGTACCGTCAACTGTTATGCGTTTCGAGCAAAGCGGCATACCGGTGTTAATATATCTGTAAAGCGTGGCGATAGAGGTTATATTCATCACGATACATCCAACATCGCTCGGCAATGCGCCAACGGGAAGCTTTCTGCCCGTTGCGGAATAGATAAGCACCTTTTCTGCACCCTGCGGATACTTTGAGGGCAACGTCATAAGCTGAACCTTATTATCGGCATCTCTGTGATCAACCGCAACCTGATAAAGCTTTAATATTGCCGCCGGTTTGTTGTTTTCAACACCGATAACAACATTTTCAATATCAAGAACTTTTTTTATAAGGTAAACACCCTCGATAACATCGTTGAAGTTTTCCATACATTCGCGGTAATCGGATGTGATATAAGGCTCACACTCTGCCGCGTTGATGATAAGGGTGTCAATTTTTTTGTCCTTCGGCGGAGAAAGCTTAACGTGTGCCGGAAATCCTGCGCCGCCAAGACCTACAAGGCCGCATTCCTTTGCTGCTTCAATAAGCTCGGCGGGTGTTTTGACCTCTTTCGGTTTAAGCTCAGGGTCTTTTTCCATTTTGCCATCTGATTCAATAACAACAAACTGAACATCATTTCCGTTTACATTTTTTGTTATTATATCTTTAACTTCACCCGAAACACTTGAATGAACCGGAGCGCTGACAAAGCCGGATGCTTCGCCGATTTTAGTTCCGACATAAACTTTATCGCCTTTGCCGGTGCAACAACTTGCGGGCGCGCCGATATGTTGGCTAAGGGGTATATTCACAACATTCGGTGCGGGCATATAAACGGTTTCAATTTCCGCTGTGTTCTTTTTATGATCAAGCCTTACACCGCCGCCGATACGCTTTACCGGATGAAGAATTCTTTCCGTAAGTTTCATCGTTTTCCTCCTGTAATTAATAGTTATATCTTAGAAAAATACAGTTTGTATTATACATTAAAATTAGAAATGTTTCAACCTTTTTTTTTATTTTTTTATATATATTCTGTCCGATTTAACTATAATTTGATATAAATTATAATAAAAACAGCCGGCGTTTACCGACTGTTTTATAAAATTATGGCAAAGATTATTTTTTAATCCTGCATTGTTTCCCCGTATGGTCAATTACAAAATTGTCTTTGTATATTAAATCGCTTATAAAAACAAATTCATATCCTTCATCTTTTAGCGTTTTAAGTATAGTCGGCAATGCCTCGGGCGTATGCTCGGCATCGTTATGGCAAAGTATAATAGATCCGGGGCAAACCTTACTGCAAACGCGCTTGCAAATGCTT
>JAZUJA010000118.1:0-8885 GCA_045642495.1 Acutalibacteraceae bacterium | reverse complement strand
GTTATCAATAAGAAGTGTAACGCCGAGATCTGTTATTTGATGCAGTTGTTTAGTTATTGATTGTTTTGGAGTGTATTTGATTATAAGAAGAACGCAAGCTTTTCCGCCCGTAGCAACATATACCGGGAAAAATCCGTTTCTCAAAATTTTATGGTCAACTTCAACGCTCGGAACATCAATATCGTGCGATTGCATCAAGGTTCTGTTTCCGATGAAAAGTAATTCATCATTAACCCAACCGGAGATACCGAGTCGGTCTTCATATTTGCAGGTATCACTTGAAGGAATAATATATTCAGAGTTTGTTCCGGCAATTTGCTTGAATATGGGAGAAAGCGGACTGTCAAGCGCTTCTGTAAGTGAAGTTGCGCGCATTAAAAGATCATCAATATTATTATCGTGCAGAACCTTCATGCTTTGAAGTGTTACGGTTCCCGCAGGGAAAATGTCGGCAGTTGAAATAACTGCGGCATTGGCTTGTTCAAGCATTTGTGCGGCAGTAAATCCGGGGATCATGGCAGCGTCCGGAAAAAGACGGCTTGAGGCGGATTTAAGCGGAAGAACATTTATAAAGAAAACAATAGGTAATGCGGATAAGCAAAGAATTGTTGTTGAAGCGGAAAATGCGCTTACAAGAGCATAATCTTTATAGAAAAACGCGGACGCAACACCGCATATTATTGCGATAATAAATGAAATAATTGAAATTTTACCGATTTTGCCCGATAATTTTTTGCCGTATTCCGAATATTTCATAAAATCTTTTATGAAATCGGTTTTTCTTGAACCTGCGATAAGAACATCGCCTTCAATGGAATTTTTAGCCATTGCAAAAGCAGTTGATTTATCGCTGATAAGACTTACCGCTCTCTTTTGGCGTTTATAAGAAAGTATTTTAAGGTTCTTATAATATGTTGAAAATTTAAGCAGGGAAGTGATTGCTCTTGCAGTCATTATAACAATGCAAAGGAGAATAAGCGGAAAAACATTTACTTTTTTGATTATAGAAAAAACACAAAGTACAGCGCCTGATATTGAAACGAGAGCCGCAGATACATCATTTGTGCAGTTATCAGAAAAAATGTTTGCAAAATCTTTATACATATCATAGTTTGCCGCAACTGAAATGATAAATAAAACAGCCGAAATTATCATTCCTTTTTGAACGGACGAAACAAAAAGTCCGTTTTGAATTGCAGGCAATGCGAAAACAGAAGCAACTATCAAGCAAAGAACTGAAATAACAGATGAAACCAAATAGTTCCTTTTCTTAACTGCAAATGCTCGCAAGTGACTTTTTATTTCGGATTTATCATTAACTTCATCTTCCGGAATGAAATCATCAAAATCCGAACTGTCAAAATCTTCGTCTGTGATGCTCTCAACATCTCCGGGTGATATATATTCAGAAGAAATATTAAGCGGCCTTGTCATACTGGTAACGCTTATGCTTGCCCCGTTAACATCATCGCGAAGAGGCGTGAATTTTATTGTTTCCGTATTTGAAAGGGAAACGGTAGAAACAGACGGCGAGTTTGTACTGTCTATGTCCGAAATAATATGTACGGAATCGGATGAGGCATTTTCTTCCTCGCCTTTTTCTTGTTCGCTTGATTCAGAAACAGATTCATACTCATTTGAAATTGAAACATCAGCTTCTGTTTCGGTTACAGGATCAGGAATTGCTTCTTTGCCGAGATTATCAACCGTAAGTCCGTATTTATCCGAAAGATTTTTAACCTCCGGAATAGACTCGATGTTTTCGCTTTCATTTAATATCTCATCAACAGATTTAAGAGAATAATCCGGTTCTTCGTTACCTGACAAATCGTTTCCTTCATCGTCAACGGTGTATCTTTTAAGTTTTTGTAAAAGTGTGTGTTTCTTTTTTGAAGGTTGCTTTTCTTCAAAATCCTGTTTCGGCACATTATCTTGATTGTTTTCATCAATAATATCATCCTGCGCGTTGTTTATAACATTTTCCGCAATGGAAAAACCGCTTTTAACAGGCGCGGTTTTATGCGCGGTTTCATTATTTTGCGCAGCAAACATTCGCTTTTTAAGTTCGTCAAGCGGATTTGGTTGCTTAAAACCGTTATCACTCATATTCATCCACCCTAAGTTTAATCCTTTCTTTGTCTTAAAACTTCATACATAAGTATGCCGGCCGCCACCGATGCATTCAAAGAGTCGATTTTTCCTTTCATCGGAAGTGAAACAACAGCATCGCATTTTTTACGAACAAGGGGACCTATTCCTTTACCCTCGTTTCCTATAACGATAGCGCAGGGAATATCAAAATCGGTCTTTGTGTATTTTTCACCGTTCATATCAGCACCAAATACCCAAATTCCTTTATCTTTTAATTGCTCAATAACATTTGAAATGTTTGTAACCCTTGCAACTTTCATATATTCAAGTGCTCCGGCAGCAGTTTTTGCAACAGTTGTGTTAAGCGAAGCCGATCTTCTTGTCGGAATAATTATTCCGTGAACACCTGCGCAATGTGCTGATCGGATGATCGCACCTAAATTATGCGGGTCTTCAATTTCATCGCATATAACGATAAACGGCTTTTCGTTTTCTTGGGCAGCATAATCTAAAATTTCTTCAACGGTTGAATATTTGTTTGAAGCACACATCACCGCAACGCCCTGATGATTAGCGCCCGAACAGAAATAGTCCATTTTTTGAGGGCTGATTTCTTTTATAAGAATACCCCTTTCAGAGCACTTAGCAATAATTGCGGTAACCGATCCGCCCGAAACACCATGCTGGATTAAAAGTCTGTCAATTTCTCTTCCCGAACGGAGTGCTTCAAGCACCGGATTTCTTCCGCAAATAACACTGCTTTCCTCAAGCATTGGTTTTTTATCAAATTTTTCCATAACATTCTCCCACATAGTAATACAGTATAAAGTATATCATACATATTGAAAAAAATAAAGGGCAAAATAATAAAAAAATTAAGGAGATTTGAAAATTGATTATTGAGAAAATTGAAGGCTATGAAATAATTGATTCAAGAGGTAATCCCACCGTTGCCGCAAAGGTTAATTTGAAAAACGGTATAAGCGGATTTGCCTGTGTGCCGTCCGGTGCTTCAACGGGAATTCACGAAGCGTTTGAACTTCGCGACAAAGACTTTGAAAGGTTTGACGGAAAAGGTGTCTTAAAGGCAGTCAACAATATAAACGATAAAATAAACTCAGTTCTTAAAAATAAAAATGTTTTTGATCAGGCATATATTGATAAACTTATGATTGAGGCGGACGGAAGCGAAAACAAGCAAAATTTCGGCGCAAATGCAATTCTTGCGGTATCATTGGCCTGCGCAAGAGCCGCCGCAAATGCACTTTCTGTTCCGCTTTACAGATATTTGGGCGGTGCTTTTTACAAGGGCATGCCAAAGCCCATGATGAATATATTGAACGGCGGAGCGCATGCGCCAAACAATATTGATATTCAGGAATTTATGATTTCTCCGATTAAAGACCTTCCGTTTTCGGATTCTTTAAGAATATGCTGTGAAATATATCATAAACTCGGCGCTCTTCTTAAAAAGAAAGATCTTGTTTCGGGAGTTGGAGATGAAGGCGGTTTTGCACCGTTCCTTGAAAATGATAATGAGGCAATAGAATATATTTTGGAAGCGGTTAAACTTTGCGGATATGAAGGAGAAATAGGTATTTGCCTTGATATCGCTTCAAGTGAATGGTATAAAGACGGAGATTATATTATGCCTAAAAGAAAAAACACTCTTAACTCAGATGCGCTTATCGATATGTATGAAAATATGGTTGAAAGTTATCCTTTAATTTCAATCGAGGACGGACTTGCCGAAGATGATTTTGAGGGTTGGAAAAAATTGACAGAAAAATTAAGTAACAGGGTTCAATTAGTTGGCGATGATTTGTTTGCAACCAATACAAGCCGCCTTGTTTTCGGGCATAAAGAAAAAATAGCAAATTCTATTCTTATTAAGCCCAACCAAATCGGAACATTAAGCGAAACTTTCGATGTTATCAGAACTGCCGACAATATCGGATATAAAACGGTTATTTCGCATCGTTCGGGCGAAACCGAAGATAGTTTTATAGCGGATCTTGCAGTGGCTGTGGGTAGTCCTATGATTAAAATGGGCGCGCCTGCAAGAAGTGACAGAACCTCAAAATATAATCGACTTATTATTATTGAAAATGAACTTAAAAATAATTATTGACATTTTCTTTTTGTTGTTCTAAAATATGAAAGCAGTAGGGACTGTAGCCTTTTTGGCGTGTAGTCCCTTTTTTATTTTTGGAGATGATTAAAATGTCTATGCAAAACAAATTTGATACGGTTATTATCGGCGGAGGAATCGGCGGTCTTATGGCAGCTTACCGACTTCATAAAAACGCACCGGAAATGACTATTGCCATTACTGAACGCGGAAATAAGCTTCAAGATAGAGTTTGTCCCGCCAACAGTAAAAACAAGTGTGCACATTGCGCAACTTGCAGTATCACAAGCGGATTTGCAGGTGCCGGCGCTTTTTCCGACGGTAAGTTTAATCTCGGCACGGCATACGGCGGTACACTCGGTGAAGAGCTCGGTGATGATGTTGCTAACGAGTATATCGGTGAGGTTGATAATATTTTAACCGAATATTGCTCTTGCCAAAATCCAAAGCTTTACAAATCAAACGATGAGCTTCGCCTTAAATGTATCAGAAGTAATCTGCGTTTGCTCGATATGAATGTTAAGCATTTGGGAACAGATCATAATTATCTTACCATGCTTCATATTATCGAGGCTCTTGAACAGTATGGTGTTAAACTCTATCACAAATTTGATTGTGCCTCTGTTGAAAAAAACGGAGATAACTATTTGCTTAAATATACAAACGGTGAAGTTTTCGAAGCGCATAATGTTATTATTGCAACAGGAAGAGGCGGCGCAAACTTTGTTAATGATTTTTGTAAAGCTTTTGATGTTAAAACACGTTCAAACCATGTTGATATCGGTGTTCGCGTTGAAATGAAGGATATTATCTGGCGTGAATTTTCTTCAAAAATTTATGAGCCGAAAATTCTTTATAAAACAAAAACATTTGAAGATAGATGCCGTATGTTCTGCTTTAACCAGGGCGGTCTTGTTTCGGCTGAAAACAATCACGGAATCATCACAGCAAACGGTCACTCATTCGCGGAACCCGATAAGAAAACCGATAACTGCAATTTTGCCATTCTTTCAAGTATTCGTTTTACAGAGCCTTTCAATCAACCGACAGAATATGTTGAAAATATTTCGCGTCTTGCCAATATGATCGGTAACGGTAATGTTTTGGTTCAACGCTTCGGCGATCTTATCCGCGGAAGAAGAACAAACGATCATCGCTTGGGTCAGAATACCGTTACTCCGACTCTAAAAGCAACGGCAGGGGATATCTCTCTTGTTCTTCCGCACAGAATACTTACAAATATCATTGAAACCATTTATGCTCTTGATAAGGTTGCTCCGGGAACTGCGAACGATGATACACTTCTTTACGGATGCGAAAGCAAGTATTATTCAATTCGTCCCGTTTTTGATGAAAAGTTCCAGCTTATTGAAAATGTATATATAATAGGTGACGGCAGCGGTATTTGCCGTGGACTTTCTCAATCAGGTGCTATGGGTATATATGTTGCGGATAAAATTTGCAACATAAACAAGTGATTGTAGTTTTTGATATTTCTTAAATCTTTTTAATGCGAAAAATTGTCAATGTTTACAAACTTGACATATTTTAAGTTTTTAAGTTGACAATTTTCGCATTTGGTGATATTATAGGCACATCAAGTTAATACGAACTTACCAATATATTTTTGGATAAACGGCCCAAATGTTTCTACCGCATTGCCATATATGCGACTATTGGTTTATCTTCTTATTCCGTTATATTTTTTATAGCGGTTTTTAGATTTTATTGGTAAGCAGACAAGTTATTTGTCTGTTTTTTTGTTTTTCAGAGGGAGGCGAAATTGATGAAAGCACTTGAAGAAAGAATTATTAAAGAAGGCATTGTTCTTCCGGGTGATGTTCTCAAAGTCGGCTCTTTTTTGAATCATAAGATCGATACTGTTCTTCTTTCTCAAATGGCATCTGAAGCCGCTGAACTTTTTAAGAATGAAGAGATAACAAAGATCGTTACGGTTGAAGCTTCCGGTATTGCGCTTGCAACCGCAATAGGCATAAAAATCGGTGTTCCGGTTGTTTTTGCCAAAAAAAATATGACTTCTAATGTTTCCGGTCAGGTTTATTCTGCAAAGGTTCATTCTTATACACATAATAGGGATAATGTAATCATTATTCCGAAAGATTACTTAAATTCTGATGATAAGTTCCTTATAGTCGATGATTTCCTTGCAAGCGGTGAGGCTATTGAGGGACTTATTTCTATTATAAATGATTGCGGCGGAAAAATTTCCGGTTGTCTTGCGGCTGTTGAAAAGGGCTTCCAAGGCGGCGGGGATGCACTTCGTTCCCGCGGTATAAAGGTTGAATCCCTTGCACTTATTGAGTCAATGGATAAAAACGGCGAAATCAAATTTCGCAAATAAAATCGGTGTAAATTTAATTTACATATAAAAATTATTTTTCTGGGGGAAACCAAAATGAAAAAAATTATTGCACTTCTTCTTGCGGTAGCAATGCTTTTTGCACTTGCTGCATGCGGTTCTGCTGACACATCATCTGATAACAGCGGAAAGGAAATCAAGGTTGGTTTCATTTTCTTGCATGATGAGACTTCTACTTACGACTTAAACTTCATTAACGGCGCAAAAGCTGCCCAGAAGGCTTTAGGTCTTAAGGATTCTCAGGTTGTATTCAAGACAATGATTCCCGAATCTAAAGAATGCTATGATGCAGCTGCTGACTTGGTTGATCAGGGTTGTAACGTTGTATTCGCTGACAGCTTTGGCCATGAAGAATGGATTATTAAAGCTGCAAAGGAATTCAAGGATGTTCAGTTCTGCCACGCAACAGGCGTTAAGGCACACACCGAAAAGTTGGATAACTATCACAATGCTTTTGCTTCTATCTATGAAGGAAGATATCTTGCAGGTGTTGCTGCAGGTATGAAGATTAAGGAAATGATCGATAACGGCACAATTACCGAGGACAAGGCTAACATGGGTTATGTTGGAGCTTTCCCGTATGCTGAAGTTATTTCCGGTTATACTTCTTTCTTCCTTGGTGCTAAATCAGTTGTTCCGAGCGTTACAATGAACGTTGACTTCACTAACTCTTGGTATGATCCTGATGCTGAGCGTGATGTTGCTAACTCTCTTATTGATAAGGGCGCTGTTCTTATCAGCCAGCACGCTGACTCTATGGGTGCTCCTAAGGCATGCGAAGCAAAGAACGTTCCTAACGTTTCTTACAACGGAAGCACACTTAAAGAATGCCCGAACACTTTTGTTGTTTCTTCTAGAATTAACTGGGAGCCTTACTTCAAATATATGATTCAGTCTGTAATGGATGGCAAAGCTATCGATACTGACTGGACAGGTACTTTAGCTAATGAAGCTGTTCAGTTAACAGAAGTTAATGAAGCAGTTGCTGCAAAGGGTACTGTTGAAGCTATCGCTGATGTTAAAGAAAAGCTTATCAACAAGGAAATCTCTGTATTCGATACAAAGAACTTCACTGTTGAAGGCAAGACTTTAGAGTCTTATTTAGCTGACGTTGACGATATGGGCGATTTCGTACCGGAAACCGAAGTTATTGAAAACGGTGTTTTCTGCGAATCAACCAAGCGTTCAGCTCCTTACTTTGATGCTAATGTTGACGGTATCACAAGACTTGACAAACAGAACTAATTACTGTTGAACCAACTAAGGCGGAGAGATTCTTTCCCTCCGCCTGATTTTTCTTTTTGTAATGTTGAAAGCTGTAATATAACGACTGTATTATAACTTTGAGTATTATAATAATTGGAGGTTTTATTTTGGAAAATACACCTGCTATTGAACTCCGTGGAATAACAAAGACTTTTTTGGGTAAAATTGTTGCCAATAAAAATGTTTCGCTTAAGGTTAATAAAGGCGAAATTCTCTCACTGCTTGGTGAAAACGGCAGCGGTAAAACCACACTTATGAATATGATTGCAGGAATTTATTATCCTGATTCAGGCGAGGTTTTAATTGACGGTAAAGAAGTTTTGATCAGGTCTCCTAAAGATGCTTTTGATTATAAAATCGGTATGATTCATCAGCATTTTAAACTTGTTGATGTTTTCACCGCAACCGAAAATATAGTTTTGGGCCTTAAGGAAAACACTAAATTTAATCTTAAAAAATCGGCTGAGAAGATTAAGGCTATTTGTGATCAATACGGATTTGAAATCGATCTTACAAAAAAGATTTACGAAATGTCGGTTTCGGAAAAGCAAACCGTTGAAATAATCAAGGTTTTGTACCGTGGCGCCGATATTCTAATTTTGGATGAGCCTACTGCGGTTTTAACTCCGCAGGAAACTAAAAAATTGTTTGCCGTTTTAAGAAAGATGAAGGAAGACGGTAAGTCGATTATTATTATCACGCATAAGCTTCATGAAGTTTTGTCTCTTTCCGATAAGGTTTCGGTTCTCAGAAAAGGTGAGTATGTCGGTACGGTTGTTACTGCCGAGACAAATGAGTCCGAGCTTACCGAAATGATGGTAGGTAAAAAGATTGAACTTAACATTGAACGCAGCGAGCCGCAAAACCCAACAGACAGATTGTGCATTAAAAATCTTTGTTGCATTAATCGTGAGGGCGTAAAGCTTCTTGATAATGTTTCATTTACTGCCCGTTCCGGAGAAATTTTGGGTATAGCAGGTATAGCAGGAAGTGGCCAAAGAGAGCTTTTGGAGGCTA
>JAZUJA010000117.1:0-32480 GCA_045642495.1 Acutalibacteraceae bacterium | reverse complement strand
CTATTCTACCGTCATAGTTTTCAATGAATTATTTCTTTGTTCCCTTTATAAGTTCAATGCTTTTAACTTTATTTTCTTCAATAGTTATGGGCATATCAACCGTTGCCCCTAAATATTCAATTTGAATATAGTTATCGGAGCCTACTTTCCAAGGTTTATCATATTGATTGGACTCATACGATACATAATATCCGTCAACCCAGTCACAAACATTAGCGGTTTTACTGCTACCGTCCTTATAATTGATTTTAATTATAACATCTTGAATGTCATATATACTATAACAATAAAACTCTTCATCTGTTTTGGTTTCTTCGTTATACCTGGTATCAATACCACCACCGGCGTTTTCGATATACTTATGTTCGGTAGCCTTTACAAGCTCAATGCTTTTAACATTATTTTCGATAGCGGTTTTCGGCATATCAAATGTTGCGCCTAAATTCCCGATTTGAATATGGTTATCAGAACATACTTCCCGAGATTCTTCATATTGATCGGCATTATTTGATACATCGGAATCAGGTGTGGAGCTGAGATTGCCCCGGTCGCCCGGATTAACATTGTTTACTGATTTTTCTTCGCCTTCCGCTGTTTTTTCTAATTCTGTTTGGGCAAATACAGTAGTCGGAACAACAGCAAAAACCGACATTACAATCATTATAGCCATTAAGACTGACAGCAATTTTTTCATAATAAACCCCCAAAAAAATATTTCTCTTTGATTTTAACATAACCGTAATTTTTATTCAACATTTTTTGAAAAATGCAACAAAAAAACCGCCTAAAAAGGCGGTTAAAAAATCATAATATGTTTTTAAGTTCTAAGAGGCTATGCACCGTATAGGTAGTATCAAGTTTTCTTTCTTCACCGAAAGCATCAAACCAACAGGTGTCAAGTCCTGCGTTTTTGCCGCCCTTTATATCGGAGGTCATGGAATCGCCGATAACAAGGGTTCGCTCGGGCGAGGTTTTGGGAATATTTGCGAAAACATAATCAAAATATTCCTTTTCGGGTTTTTGATGCCCTGCATCCTCCGAAACGAAAACGGCATCGGCAAAACGCTTTATTCCCGATTCTTCAATCCTTTTATACTGCGTTAGTGAAACGCCGTTTGTTGTTAAATAAACAGCGTAACCCTTTTCTTTCAAATAACTTAGAATTTCGATAGCATCGGGCATAAGGAAATGACAGTTTGAAAGGCCCAAAAAGTATTCCTTGCTGACCTTAATGGGATCGGCATCCGCGCCGAGTTCACGGAAAGTTTCGCGAAAACGCTCAACAAGGATTTTTTCCTTGCTCATTTCCCCTCTTTCAAACATCTGCCAATATTTTTGATTGATTTTTGAATAAAGAGAAACGGCATAATCATCATTTCTGATATTATTTTCGGAAAAAACCTTTCGGATGGCAAAATCCTCGCTTGCATAAAAATCAAGAAGCGTATTATCAACATCTATAAAGAGCGCATCATACTTTCTCATAACTTTTCAGCTAATTCCTTAATATATGCTTTAAGCTCATCCTTTGTTTCGGGGTGAGTTAAGCCGACCTCGATATTAGCTTTAAGAATGCCGAACTTATTGCCCATATCATAGCGAGTTCCGGAGAAATCAACGCCGACCATATCGCCCTGCAAAGCAAACTGCTTCATGGCATCGGTAAGCTGAAGCTCATTACCCGCACCGAGCGGAGTTTTTTCAAGAATATCAAATATTTCCGGCTTTAATACGCAGCGGCCCAAAATGGAGAAGTTTGAAAACTTGGTTTCAAGAGAGGGCTTTTCGATCATATCGGAAATTTCATAAACCTTTTCGGAAAGCGGAGAAATCTTCATTGAGCTGTACTTAACGATTGCCTCGTCGCTAACCTCTTTAATGCCGACAACATTTTTACCGTATTTTTCAAAGGCTTCGCAAAGCTCAAGTGTGGTGGGTGTTTCGCCGATGATAACATCATCACCGTAAAGAACGGCAAACGGCTCATCACCGACAAACTCGCGTGTGCGGAGAACCGCATCGCCGAGACCTCTTGTTTCTTTTTGACGAAGATAATAAACATTTGCAAGATTTGCAACCTTATCAAGCTCTGCAAGAACATCAAGCTTGCCCTTTTTCTTCAGGTTTTCATCAAGCTCGAAAGAATGATCAAAATGATCTTCAATAACGGATTTACCGCGATTTGTGATAACAAGAATATCGGTAATTCCGGAAGCGACCGCCTCTTCAACTATGTACTGAATAGCCGGTTTATCAACGATGGGGAGCATTTCCTTCGGCACTGCTTTTGATGCCGGAAGCACTCTTGTGCCGAGACCTGCCGCCGGGATAATTGCCTTTCTGATTTTCATAAATATTTCTCCTTTAATAAATAATTAAAATAATAATATCTTTAAGAATTGAAACCGCCATTAAAAATCCTATACCGGCAAAAACCATTCCCGCACTTGTTCCGCCTGTTGCGGCAAGAGCGAGGGTATAAAATCTCGGATCGGTTTTAAATCTTAATTCCTTGATTTTTTCCGCGGTGAATTTTTTATAAAAATACATCGAGAATAGGCCCGAAAGCACAAATGATGCAATTTTTACGATACTGTTCAATGCCGAAGCAACCGCAGTTCTGAAGGTTTCCTCAAACGAAAAGGATTTAATTATTTTAGTAAGATTGCCTTCCTGCAAAGCGCTTTGCAACGAAACGGTATCTTTAACCGGAAGAACATCATTCACGCCGCCGATAACTCCTAAAAGCAGAGTAAGCGCCGCGCCGATAGCAACAAGAATAAGCGCGATTTTATACATTTTGCGATAGAAAAACCAAATTGCCGCTCCGATGGGGCCGAAGAAAAAGCTTAAAACGGCTACCGGCCAACACCAGCAAACATTTGATTTGGAAAGTTCCATTTTTGAAATTTTTTCGCAGAAAACCGGCGCTTTTTTTCCGAAAAATACTGCCGCTTCATCCATTGAAACGCCATCAAACGAATCAACAAACTTTGCATAATTTTGTGAATAAGCATTATATGAAGGTTGCGGATCAGGCGAAACGGGCGGTACATAAGTCTGCCTTGGTGCATCGGTATTTTCTCTGCTTTCGGCAGGCTGCTCTTGGGCAAACGAAGCTTTTTGCTCAACCTCTGCATTTTCATTTTGTTCCGCATTATCCAAAACAGAAAGATCAGTTCCGCAATTTTTGCAAAAACGATATTCCTTTTCGTTTTCAGTTTCACATTCGGGACAAATTATTTTTTCATCCATTTACAGCACCTCTTAGAATTATAACCCCAAAAATGAGGCAATGATTGAAGGAAGATAATCGGTTATCAAAAATCCCGCTAAAAACGCGAAAAGATTAACGCCGCCGCATCTTCTGAAATCGTATTCCATATCATCGCTGTTTTGCTTGATATTTTTTATCTTTTCTATTGCAAAATTGCGATAAATATAATCGCCGAAAATTCCGCAAATAATATGAAAAACAAGGGTAAGCACAGATGCTATCGCCGCCGTTACAACCACCGACATACCGATTTGCGGAATATTATCAAGAAGTTGCTTTGCAAGATCTGCATAGCTTTCGGCTTGCCCTGCATCAATATAAGAAATTGCTGATGCCAATGGAGCCATCAAAAGTGTTATTGCAACCTGAATTGCACCGACAAACGCGCCGTATTTATACATTTTGCGCGATAAAAACCATCCGCACGGAAAAAGAAAGGCAAGCCAGTTCCACGATGTTTTTTTGCCTATTTTATTTGCGGCAAATTTAGGAATATAGCGCTGAGTGTTATTAAGAACAAACTGTTTTGCCTCATCTGCCTTAACGCCTTCACCTAAATCAACATCACCGGGAACACCGCCCAAGAAATCAAATGATTTGAATATACCGAATCTTTCGGTGTTGGGTGCGGCACAATGCGGGCAAGCACGCTCGGTACTGTCATACTTCTCGCCGCACATTCCGCAAACGGTGGTGATTTTAGATTCTTCATCCAAACCGGCAGACGCTATATCCGACATTTTATGGCTCTCTATATTGCCGTATTCCTCGGGTGTACCGTGTTTATCCTCCATCGCGCAGTGACCGATCGCGTTATAACAGTCTCTGTGATGCGGCGCGCCGCACTCAGGACAAAATACAACATCGTCCTCCTCAAAAAGATATGCGCCGCAAGCAACACACTTTTTTTTGGTTTGTTCTAAACTCATACGGTTACTCCTCTGAATTCATCTAATTTTTTGAAAACAACATCAAAATACTCCCTGCCGTAATTATGATAACCGCCGGAGTTTATCATTTTGCGAAGTTCTTCCTTTGAAACCCAACGAACCTGCGCAACCTCACTTTTTTGAAGAACAAAATCTTCCGCATTTTTATCGCATACTATACCGAAGATATCAAGCAGAGAATTTCTGCGTTTCATTCTTGAAAGTTTTACAAGCGAATTTTCATCGGAAGAAATGCCGAGTTCTTCATGAAGTTCTCTTTGTGCGGCGGTAAAAGCATCTTCACCCGCAAGTGCAGATCCACCCGTTGCCGCCCATTCGCCCGGCATAGGAATTTTATTTTCGCTTCTTTGCTGAATTAAAATTTTACCGCTTGAAGAAACGATCCATATATGCACAACAAGATGATATTCACCCGAAGAAAGAATTCCCTTTCCCCTAAGGGTTGTTTTACCTATCTTTTGCCCGTTTGCGTTATATACATCCCATTTTTCCGTAAACTTCATCGTTTTTGAACAATTTCTCCGCGTTTTTTATATATGCTTTTTTCCTTAACCGTTCCGCGAACAGAAGAAAGCGGATAAATATTGCTGTTTCTGCCGATTATTGTTCCGGGATTAAGAACACTTCCGCAGCCAACTTCAACAAAATCACCAAGCACCGCACCGAATTTTTTCATTCCGGTTTCATATTCCGTATCTCCGTTTTTAACCTTAACAAGTGTTTTATCCGACTTAACATTTGAAGTTATTGAGCCGGCACCCATGTGTGAACGATAACCTAACACAGAATCGCCGACATAGTTATAATGCGGAACCTGAACATTATCAAAAAGAACAACGTTTTTAAGCTCGGTTGAGTTTCCAACAACGCAGTTTTTTCCGATTATTGCCTTGCCCCTGATAAAAGCGCAATGGCGAATTTCTGCATTTTCATCAATAATGCAGGGTGCAGCGATAGAAGCCGTTTCGGCAATTTTTGCGCTTTTTGCGGCAAAAACGCCCGGCTTTATCTCACTGAATTTTTCCATATCAAGTGTTTTTGAAAGTTCTTCAATAAACCCTTCAATTTTGGGCAGAACTTCAAACGGATACTGTGTGTCGGCAAAAAGATCGCGCGCAATCGTATAATCAAGGTCTAAAAGATTGGCGGTTTTAATGTTTTCCATCATATACACACTCCCCCTATTTTAGATTATTTGATATTATTATAGCAAATATAAAAACTTTTTTCAAGATTTTATCGTTTTTCCTATTGTAAAAATTGAAAAAATATATTATAATGATAAAAAACTTGTATATCGTGCCGTGCGAATGGGCGGGTCCTGTGCGACAGGAGACCGTGAACCATGTCAGGCGGGGAACCGAGCAGCATTAAGCAGTTTATCTTGTGCGCGCAGTAAATCGGTCCATTCGTGCGGCAGGGTGTGCAAGTTATATTTATCTTATAAGCTTTTAGGAGGGAACAAGAATGTATCAGGCGCTTTACAGAAAATACCGTCCGCAGTTTTTCAGCGATGTTGTAGGTCAAGAGCATATAACAAACACGCTTAAAAACAGTCTTTCCGGCGGAAAAACCGTGCATGCTTATTTGTTTACCGGTACACGCGGAACGGGCAAAACTACCTGCGCCAAAATTCTTTCAAAGGCCATAAACTGCCTTGACCCTCAAAATGGCGAACCCTGCGGCAAATGTGATGCCTGCAAGGCTATTGCGGAAGGAACAGCCACTGATGTTGTTGAAATAGATGCCGCTTCAAATAACTCTGTTGATGATATAAGAAATCTGCGAGAGCAGGTTATGTTTGCTCCTGCAAACGCAAAGTTCAGAGTATATATTATTGATGAAGTTCACATGCTTTCCATAAGTGCCTTCAACGCGCTTCTTAAAACTTTGGAGGAGCCGCCTGAACACGCTGTGTTTATCCTTGCGACTACCGAAGTTCATAAACTGCCCGCAACCATTCTTTCGCGTTGCCAAAGATATGATTTTCGCAGGATAGACAGTGAAAAAATCTGCGAAAGATTGCAGTTTGTTGCGAAAAGTGAAGAACTTTCGCTTTCATCCGAAGCCGCAACTCTTATTGCCTCTGCGGCCGACGGCGGAATGAGAGATGCACTCTCGATTCTTGACCTTTGCGCTTCAAGCACAAAGGATATAACCGAGGATACGGTTGCAAGTGTTTGCTCTATGGCGGGAAGCGATTATCTTATCGACCTTGCCGACAGAATAAAAGAGCAAAATACCGAAGCTGCGCTTTTGCTTATCGACACGCTTCACAACTCATCCGTTGATATGACACGACTTGCGGGTGAGCTTATAAGACATTTTAGAGATCTTATGATCATAAAAACGGTTAAGGGCGAGAAAAAGCCCCTTGTTTGCTCAAAAAAACGGCTTGAACTTTTATGTGCTCAAGCAGAAAAGTTTGATATAAAAGAAATAATCGCGATACTTGATATTTTGCAAACAAATCTTTCTCTTGCGCAGGGTGAAAACCGCAGAACTGCACTTGAAATGACCGTTATCAGACTTTGCAATCCGAAAATTCACTCGGACATAAAATCCCTTGAACTGCGTATTGCGGCTCTTGAATCGGGATGTGCGGCAAAGCCCGTTTCGCAAAAAACAGCGGTTGAACCCAAAACGGAAACCTTAACGGAAGAAATTGACGAAATACCGGATATTACGGAAGAAAACGCGCCTCCGGCTGAGCAGACCTTATCTGCACCGGAACAAAAGAATACGGCACAAACCGGAACACAACTTACCAAGATCGGCGAAAATGAGTGGCAGGAAATAATCCACATCGTTCAAGGTACTTCCCCTGTTATCGCGGGTGTTCTTTCCGGATCGGAAGCTTACAAAGATGAAAAGCGAATTTACATTGATTCAAACAATTCGCAGTTTATAAATCTTATAAACAAATCGAACACAAATTACCGCCAAGCGATAAAATCTGCCGCAAAGCAGGTTTTGGGCGGCGAATGGGCGCTTGGCCCTTACAGAAAGAAACAAGAAAGGCCTTTGGGTGAAGACCCTCTCGGTTCTTTCATTGAAAAACTTAATATACTTGAAAATCAAGGAAAGGAATAGAAAAAATGAAAGTAAGAATACCTAATTCCGGCGGTGGAATGAACCAGATGCAGTTGCTTAAACAAGCGCAGAAAATGCAGGAGGATATGGCAACATTGCAGGCAGATCTTGAAGAAAGAGAATACACCGCTTCATCAGGCGGCGGAATGGTAAATGTTACGGTTGACGGCAAACATCTTATCAAAAAACTTGAAATCAACCCCGAAATTATCGATCCCGAAGATCACGAAATGCTTGAAGATCTTATAACCGTTGCCGTTAACGAGGCAATAGAAAACGCGGCAAAAACCGCTGAAACCGAAATGGGCGCCATTACCGGCGGACTCAACATACCGGGACTTTAATATGCAAAACAATATTGTTCCGCTTAACGAACTTATAAATCAGTTTGCGCGTCTGCCGGGTATTGGCAAGAAAACCGCACAAAGACTTGCATATTCAATACTTGAACAACCGCCCGAGCGAGCAAAACAGTTTGCGGCGGCACTTATTGATGCAAAGGAAAAAATCCATTTTTGCTCTGTTTGCCAAGCGCTGACCGATAAGGATGTTTGCGATATCTGCATTGATCCGCAGCGTGATAAATCAGTTATCTGCGTGGTATCAGAGCCTAAAGATGTTGACGCGTTTGAAAAAACGCGTGAGTTCAAAGGACTTTATCATGTTCTTCACGGCGTATTGTCCCCTCTTGACGGCATTGGTCCCGACAAGCTTAAAATAAGAGAGCTTATGGCAAGATTATCGGACGGAACGGTCAAGGAACTTATTATGGCAACCAATCCGACGGTTGAGGGCGAAGCTACCGCAAGTTATATTTCAAGACTTGCAAAGCCGATGGGAATTAAGGTCACCCGCCTTGCATACGGAATACCCGTTGGCGGTGAGCTTGAATACGCCGATGAATACACACTTGCCCGTGCATTACAAGGCAGAAACGAGATATAAATTATGGATCAGAAAAAAATCGACAGAATAAACTTTTTGGCAAGGAAGCAAAAGGCCGAAGGTCTAAACGATGAAGAAAAAGCCGAACAGAAAGCACTTCGTATTGAGTATATAAATGCTTTTAAGGCGAGTCTTGAAAGTCAGCTTGATAACACATTTATTGTTGAACCTGACGGCTCAAAGCATCGCCTTTCAAAAAGAAGCGGAAATATTAAACAGTGAAAAAATGTGGGAACTGCAAAACGCAGTTCCCATTTTTATTGACAAAAAATCATACATAATATAGAATAAAAGCATATTAAAAACGGAGGGATTTTATGCTCAAAAAAACCATTGCTTTTCTGCTGAGCATAATTTTAATAATTTCGCTTTGCGGATGCTCCGATAAAAAAAGTTCCGAAAGTGAAAAGCAGCCGAAAATACTAAAAGGCAGAATAACCGAAATACCCGATTATTCCCTAAACGAAAATGCAACTGCCGATGATATGCGCCAAATGGCAGTAAAAGCTATGCGGGATGAATTATCCGTTCAGTGGTACCCGGAAATTGATTTTAAGTATATGAAAATGGGAACCTGCGCCGATAAAATATATAAATTTTCATCCAAGAAAATTTATTGCGGTCTGCCTTATACCAACGGTGACAGCAGTCTTTTACACTGGCTTTCGTTCTATGATTTCAAAACGGGAATGCTTGATAAAAGCATAATGACCTCCGATTTTTACAGAAGTTTCGGAAACGCATGTGCCACATCCGCTATGTGGGCATGGAATGCCGTTTGCACCGATATTAAGTGGGATTCTTGCAAAAATATGACGCCGCAAAACGGTTGTATTCCCGTTAAGGGGTATAATTACCCGGAGCATATTCTTGATTATTTAACCACCTCTACAAAGTCTATCTGCAAAGAAAACGGCGAACAAAAAATGTTTGAGGCTTATGCAAATCTTCTGCCCGGCGATATTGTTGATACATATTCATTTGAGGAAGAAGATGACTACAATCATGTTATGATGGTCACCGAAAAGCCGCACGTGCTTTACTTTGCGGACGGAAGCATAAACCCTGTTGAAAGTTATGTTTTAATACAAGATCAGCGCTCGGGCTCAACCAATTTTTATCCGCCTTATCTGAAGCTTGAGGATAAAGAGTTTCATCAGTACAGCGGCCGAATTGATCAAAAAGTTTCGTTTAATTTTTTATATAAATCTTGTTATATTCCGCTTAGCTGCGCTTGGTTTACGGGCGAAAAGAACTATGAAAAAGCGGTTGCCTCATTCGAAGGGAAAACACCCGAAAGCTTTAATGATCTTGCCCTTTCCGTTATTCGATCAAATTATAAAATCGTTTCGGTTAAAGCAACTGTTAAGGAAAAGAAAAGCAAAAAGACTGTTGCAACTGAAAATTATGTTCGGATAAACAACTGGTGGGACAGATCGGAAGATAAAAGTGTTGAAAAGGAATATGCCACAACCTATATGCTTAATAATTCGAAAGATGGATTTATAAAAAACATCCTTTCAAAATTAAGGCGCGGAAAAACATATCAAACGAAAATCGATGTGCTTTTAGCAACGGGAGAAACGATCACCGTGCTCCAAAGCGAAATTGTTAATAATTAAAACGGAGGAAATATATGAATATTCGTATTGCAACCGAAAATGACGCAAAGGCGCTGCTTTCAATCTACGCGCCTTATGTTGAAAACACCGCGGTGTCATTTGAATATACCGTGCCTTCGGTTAATGAATTCAAAGGCAGAATAAAAGCAACGCTCCAAAACTATCCTTATCTTATTGCCGAAGAAAACGGCAAAATTTTAGGTTATGCTTACGGCTCGGCTTTTCACCCGAGGGTTGCATATTCACATTGTGCCGAGGTTTCGATTTACTTAGATGAAAGCGAAAGAAGAAAAGGCATAGGAAAAGCGCTTTATCTAAAACTTGAAGAAATGCTTAAAACGCAGAATGTTTATTCTCTTCACGCCTGTATTGCCTACCCCGACCAACCGGATGATAATTTAACCGACGACAGTTTTTTATTCCACACAAAAATGGGATATACCCTATCCGCAAAACATAAAAAATGCGGATATAAATTCGGCAAATGGTATTCGGTTATATGGATGGATAAGGAAATACGAGAAAAATGCGGCGATGTTCCGCAGTTTATTCCGTTTTCAAAGTTATAAAAAAGCCACTGTTGACCAGTGGCTTTTTTTCAGAATAATGAATAATAATAATCTTTCATTGTTTTGGCATCTTCGGTTTGAGTGCCGGCGGATTCGCAAATAAACCTTGCGTTTACATTAAATTTATAAACAGTTTCCATAAGCGGCTCAAAATCGGGGCCGAAAACCGTATCCTCAAAAGTTAAATGGCGTTTTTCACCGCCTGATGTATATTCGATTTTCGAAAAATGCGAATGGATATTGCGCATACGCTCTGCCCCGAGTTTGTTTTCGATTTGACGGAAAACATCCTCATATTCCGCTTTTGACTTGAAATAACCCATTTCCCTTGCATTAAGATGGCCAAAGTCGATACACGGAATAAGGCGTTCATCAATCGAGCATAGTTCAAGAACTTCAAAAAGTGTGCCGAGCTGATTTACCTTTCCCATAGTTTCCGGGCAGATATGAACATCGCCAAGCCCTTCCCTATCAAGTGCCGCAACGGATAAGCGCATTGTGTCCATTGCCAGAGAAAGTGCCTCCTCGCGACTGATTTTACCGCAAGAGCCGGTATGAACAACAATACGATCTCCGCCCATCCATTTAACTGCCTGAGCGGAGGAAAGGATATAGTTTACGGAATTAAGCCGTTTTGCTTCTTCAACGGAGGACATTGAGATATAATAAGGCGCATGGAGCGAGAGGGTTATTCCCTTTTCGGCGGCAAGGCGGCCGAGCTCGGTTGCCTTTTCTTCGCCGATATTAACTCCCCTGCCGCACTGATACTCAAAAGCATCAAGTCCCGCTTCGCTTAAATACTGTGGAATTTGAAGACTTGTTTTATAACCTTTTGCGGAAAAGCTAAGCGCCGTTCCCGCAGGACCAAACAATGATGGCATAATTATCACACCTGCGTTTTCTTAATTTTATGTATTTTATAAACACCCTTTTCAAGCCAACGCTTAAATCTGAAGCGGGCGGATGTTTCAAGTTTTATGGGAGTTAAAAGAATGATTTTAAGTCCCGAAATATTAGCACCTAAAGTATCTGTGAAAATCTGATCGCCTACAACGGCGGTATTTTTTCTTTTAGATCCCATAAGTTTGAGCGCCCTTATAAATCCGGTTGGAAGGGGTTTGAGGCCCGTGCTGATAAAGGGCAGGGAAAGACGCGCGGCAAAAGGCGCTATGCGCTTATGAACGGAATTTGAAAGAATACAAAGCTTTATTCCGCCTGACTGCATATCTTTAAGCCAATCAGTAAGCCCATCAACAAAAACGGTACCGTGATGAGTGGACATAGTGTTATCAACATCAAGGATAAGCGAATTGATACCGCGGGATTTAAGCAGCGGCAAGGATATTTCGGTTATCCTATCAAGTTTTATATCGGGTTTTAAAAGCATAAAAAACTCCTAAAGTAAAAAAATAAAAGCGGCCACTTAAAAGTGACCGCCTAAAAAAGACTACAACAAATTAACGGAACTTTCTCTTACGAGCTGCTTCCGATTTCTTTTTACGTCTTACAGAGGGCTTTTCATAGTGCTCTCTTTTACGAACTTCCTGGATAACACCGTCCTTAGCGGTCTGACGCTTGAAACGACGAAGAGCGTTATCAAGAGATTCATTTTCTTTAACTTTTACCTGACTCATTTACATTCCCTCCCTCCGCAATATAGCAGGGGCATTTCTTATAGATGATATTATACTATATAAAGTACAATATTGTCAAGGGGCAACTTTAATATAAATTAAAATCAATCAACTGCCGCCCCAAAATCACGCAAGGTTTGCCTTAAATAATCGGTATCAAGAGTTTTATTTGTTTTATTTTCATTAAGCATCAATGCCGCCGCAGTGCCCGCAGCCTGACCGGTTGTGGCACAAATCGGCATAATGCGAAGTGATGCCTGCGCTTCGTGTGAAGCAGAGATACATCTGCCGCAAACAAAAAGATTATCAAATTCGCGAGGCACCAAGCATCTGTATGGAATCGAATAATACTGACCGGGACCGAAATAATAATGCGATGTGCCGCTTCCCTCGGGATTATGAATATCAATATCATAGTTTGAAAGGGCAATACCGTCTTCAAACTTAGTGCAAGCCATTATTTCATCGGCGCAAAGCACATATTCGCCCTTTAACATTCTGCTCTCTCTAACACCGATTTCCGCCGCAACCGACACTAATTCAGCATTCTTAAAGCAATCAAAATTAGATTTTAAGAAATCAACCATTTCAATCACCTGCTTGCGGGCGATCATTTCGGCACGGCTTACCTCAAACGGATCAACGGGATTTAATTTCACAACCCTTGTTGTATTAAAATGAACTATACCTTCACCGAGGAGCAAAAAGGTTAATATATCCTCGCGTGGATTTGTTATCTTACCCTCACTTTTATACTGTTTATAAAGTGCTTGAATTTCAGGCTTTTTCACCTTGAATTCGGCAATATCAACATTGCACATTCTAAAGCAGGTAGTCATAGGCTGGCAAAGATTATCCTGCGGTCTGCCAAGAGAAAAATCGCATCCTGCAAATGCGAACAAATCGCCATCTCCCGTTGCATCAACAAAAGAATCAGCCTCAACGGTGATAATTCCCGATTTTGCGGCAAAGTCAGCCGAAACAACTTTTTTATCAGATGTTTTTGCAGCCATCAATTTTGCATGGAACAAAACATCCACTCCGGCCTCACCGCACATTTCATCGAGAACGCATTTGAATATTTCATTTTTGAACTGTTTTTCGGAGATTTTGCCGCCTGCCCTGTCAAGTTTTTCAAGCATTTCGGCAAAAATTCCTGCGGAAAGATATTTTTTGTTTCCGTTTTCATCAACCGTCCAATAGGTCATAAACGGGTAAACGAGGCAGTTGTTCATCGCACCGCCCAAAGCTCCCGAGGCTTCGCATAAAAGAACGGATTTATTGAGTCTTGCGGCACTTATTGCCGCCGCCACGCCGGAAAATCCGCCGCCGACTACTAAAACATCATATTTTTTCATATTCACCATTCCTTAAAAAATATGTCAGGATTTCTCCTGACATATTTTAATACTATTTATTGCGGATTACAAGCGATTTATCCTTATATTCAACAACATAACTTGTTTTATCTGCTTTGAACATATCGGAATAATCTTCATTTACATTTGAAGCAAATGTATAAGGATAGGTTGTTCCGCCGTTTGTTATTCCTATAACAGAGCCTTTTTCCATTTCGCCGATGTTTATTTTTCTGTTGTTATAAAGAAGGATATTCTGAATATCGGAATTACGCTTATTATCGGAAACTAAAACCTTGCCGGAAATACTTAGTGTGCCCTGCTGAGCGATACCGCCTGCCTGGTTAGTTGCAGTGTTTCCGGTGATTTCGCCGTCTTTAACGGAAACTGTACCGAGGTTAAAAATACCGCCGCCGCGATAAGCATTACCGGAGGTTATTTTACCGCCGTTCATATTAAAGATACCGCCTGCTTCAACATAAACGTTTCCGCCGAAACCGCTTGAGGTATCAATAGTTGAATCGGTTGCAGACTTGCTGAGCTGAGCCACTTTACCTCCGGTGATTTCACCGCCGGTGAAGTTTACGGTAGCGCCGTTTGAAACATAAAGAGCACCGCCGAAAGCGCCTACACCGCCTGTGATCACAGAATCTTTAATATTAACAACCGAGCCCTTATTTGCCTTTATAACCATACCCTTACCGGCAATGGTTGTTGCGGCAAAATTGCTCATATCAATTTTAGCATCGAGAATATTAAGTGTGCAGTTATCACGGACATAAACACCGTAAGCATAATCCGCTGCAGATGTTGATTCGGTAACTATTTTACCATTACCCTCACTGTCGCTATCAAACAAAGTAAGAGCGTTTTCGGGATACATATAGAAAGCACGCTTAGCGGCAGAATATGTATGACCGTTAAGATCAATTACAACATTTATGCCGGTTATGCTTGATGAACCGATACCAACCTGAGCCATCGAGCTTAAATCAGCATCGAGGAAATAATGTGCCGATTCGGAGATACTTCCACCCATATAAGAGATGAATTCAACCTCTTTTTCACAATCGGGGCAAAGTTGTTTTTTAGTGGTAACGATATTAACCGATTTACCTTCAACATCACTAAAGAAGCAATTTTTAACATCTGAGCCGTCAACACATTCAATCACACCGCCGTTTTGTGTAACACCGATGATTTTATCACCTGTTAAAGCGGATGCTTTGATCTGAGCACCCGATTCGAGCGAAACATTAGGTTTAATGTTAGAATTTATCTGCGGAGAGCCGGAAACATTCAAAACGGCATTTTTAATATATACACCGCCTGCAGTAAGTCCGCTCGGAACAGAAAGGTTAGAATCATCGTACACAACCGCGTTTCCGCAAATTGTGGCTTCAGCTTTTTTATCTGCACTGCCTGATATAAACATAATATTGCCGGCATTTTTTCTTGAAGAAACACCGTTTTTGATTACACCGCCGGTAATAACAGTTTCATATCCTGCGGCATTAACCGAGATATTACCGCCGCCGCCGAGCGTATCAGCGCCGCCATCGGCAACGCCGCCGGAGATTGTGCCGCCCGTGATATTAAGCTTATAGTAGTTTGCGATATTACCGCCCTGACCGCCTTGCTTTTTACCATCATTTTCGGTATATTTAGCAACACCGTCTTTTATTTCACCGCCGGAGATATTAAGAATACCCTTATTATAGATGTTTCCGCCGTGCATACCGTTTGCAACACCGCCGGAAATCACGCCGCCGGAAATATTAACGGTTGCGTAAGCGGTCGGGGTGTTTTTATCCTTTTGATAAGAAGATACATAAATATTGCCTGCGCCCGAAGCGGATGTACCGTTCTTTATCGTACCGCCTGTGATATTTACAACCGAGCCGCCGGAAGCATAAATATTACCGCCGTAACTTTTAGCTTTACCGCCGGAAATCGTACCGCCGGAGATATTAACATACGAAGCTGACTGATAATGACAGTAAACAGCACCGCCGCCGGAATTGGTTTGGCCGGCAAGAATTGTGCCGCCCTTCATATTAAAGGTTGCGCCGTTTTTCATATAAACAGCGGGGCCTTCTCTTTTTGTATAAACCTTGGAATAATCAAGTGTTCCGCCTAAGAGGTTAAATACGCCTCTGTCTCTTATGTAAACACCAAAAGCGTAATCGGTTGAATCTGCGGGGGGAACATTAGATGAAACAACACCGCCGCCCTTTGAGTCCATAAGTGTGAAATTGTTATCGGGATAGATATAGAAAGCGCGCTTTTTAGCGGTTATGGAATGACCGTTAAGATCAAGAACCAACGTGTTCTTATCGTTATCCGAGCCTACGGTTATCTGAGCTGCATTACTTAAATCATCAAGAAGAATATAATGGTCGTTTGTTTTCATTGCGTTTCCGCGGAATGCGAACCATTCAACATTTTTGCCGCAATGCGAACAGAAAGCGGTTTTAACCTTTGTGCCCTTATATCTGTTGATGACAAACACATAGGTTACAAGACCTTCTTTATTTTTATAGCATCTTATGGCATCAGTTACATAAAGCTCGTTTATCTGCTCACCCAAATGATCGGCATAGTTACCCTTTGCAACATACATCTTGCAATCGGGAGCCAAGGTGAAGGTATCCTTTTTGCCGAAGTTTACACTGGTTTTTACCATATTTTCTGCGGTTATTGTTCTTCCGCTGACATTTGTTATGGTTGAACCGTGAGCGATGGAAGATCCCTCGGCGTTTTTAACGGTGTTAGGAGCGAAAACGCCCTTTATGATATTTCCTTCAAGCCTAAGTCCCATACAGTGAGCGCCATAAGCATCGATTCTGTCGGCAATGGCTTTATCGTTGGTTTTGAATACATGCTGACTGCCTTCACCGAGGAAATCAAATACATAAAATCCCGAACCGTCGGGTGTTCTTTTGGTTGATTTTTTTTCGCTATCGTATTTAATATCCACATTATAGTACATAGGTCCGTCCCAAGTTCTCTGGGTTACGAAAGAATATACCGCATTGCCTCTGTTATCCAAAATAAGATAGCATGTATCGCCAAGTTTTAATTCGTCAGTAACACCGATGAAATCGCCCGTGCCGGAGCAGTTAAAGGTTTTAAGCGCGCGGTCTATCGGAATGCCCTCTTTTTTATCACCGAAATTTACGCTTGACTTATTTGTGTTTTCAAGTGAAAGACTTGCATTCTCGGTATCGATAGATGTTACCTCATATCTGTTAACGGAAGTTCCGCCGACAACCTTAACGGCATTTATGCAGGAGGTTATGTATCCTTCAGCATCGAAAAGAAGGCCGAAACAACCAACACCCTTTGAATCCATGGTGTTTGCAACCGAAGCTGTTTTGGTTTTGAATTCTTTTTGTTCGCCGTTTACGGCAAGGAGGAATGTGAAGAAACCGTCTGCGCCGGGCAGTCTTGTGGAAATGCCCTGCTTGCTATCCCACATACGGTTTACATTCCAATAAATATCGCCGCGATTGGTGGACTCAACAATATAGATAATTTGTTTGCCGGTTTTATTGTTTTGAATAACGGTGATACGGTCTTCCTTATTAACAGTATCGGTTTCAATACCGAGTTCGCCTGAGCCGCCGCTCATATCATATATCTGAGTGTCCTCTTTAATGATAAGTTGTTCGTTAGGAGCAATATAACGATAGCTTGAATTAAGTTCAAGAGTTACACCGTCTTCTTCAACATAGCCGACATAATAATTTGAATAAAGCAATGTATATCCCATATCAATAAGCGGCTTAACACCGATGATTATTCCTTGATCATCGAATTTAAGACCCATAACGCTTGAAGCATCAATCTTATCAAGGATCTTTTTATCATTGCATCTTCTTGTAACCTGGCGACCTTCATTGGAGAAAAGGATATGATAATATCCGTCATCCTTATTTCTTCCTCTTGAAGAATTACCGTCAGAGCCCTTAAAGGCATATTCAGCACGGTCAATATTCCAGAAAAGAGTATTATTATCTTTTACTTCTATCTGTTTTTCACCGAACCAATTATTAAAATTAAGTGCAAAAACAGTGCCGGCTGCCGCTAAAACAACAACGACGCTCAAGCAAATAATAAACCATTTTGACTTAAAAAAGTTTTTCATAATCACTCTTCCCCTTTCTTATTTCTTCATAGTTTTAAGCGTTTCAACAAGCGCTTCAACAAGCTTTTCACCTGTGCCGGCTAAAAATTTACCGGTATCGGCTTCATAACAACCGTATTCATAACCGTACTGTGACGGGATATATCCGAAATGGCCGTTTGAATAACCCTGAACAAATGTATATTCATAAGGTGAGTTATCCATAACATAACGACTGTTTGTATCAAACATTTCATAGGGAGAAAATGTGAATGCTACATGATTGCCTATGGAAACACTGGTTATTGAAACCTCTGATACCTTTTCCATTTTTGCTTTACCGATGATAGAGTTGGCATGATAGGGACTGAATATTCCATACTGTCTGCCGACTTTCATTGCCTCATGAGGGTTATTGGTCTGTTTGAAAACATCATAAACAATTCTTGCGCTTGCAACAAGACCGTCCTGCGAATGGTTAACCTCGCACTTAACCTTTTGAGGAGTAACCTGAATTTTGCCCAATTCAACCTGCTTCATATTATTAGCGGCATCAGCGGCAAAAGCGGCAAGCGCCTTTGCGTGACCTAAGTAATCATCAGGATAAGTTTGTTCCGCTTCAATTTCGCTTGTGAGGTTTATATTTCCTGCAGCGCCTTGGAAATAAAGGGCAATACCGCCGGTTTGTTCGCCAAGATAATCACGCATTTTACCCAAAACATCGGCAGAAATATCATAAGTGGTGATACCACCCGTTCTTGTGTTATGTCCGCGCCAGTTTACAAGGTAAATGTCTTTTTTATCCTTATTTTTATCTTCTCTTGCGAATTTAAGAAGATAAAGCATGGGGTCAACCTCGGTTGTATGCTGCTTTACTTCATCATGGAAGATACTGTTATGGTTATTACCGAACGCAACACCGTTAACATCAAAATAGTGTCTTACAAAGCTGAGTCCCGCTGCTTTTGTGGATGAAACGAACATGGTTGCAGAGGAACGGTCATTCATTGCTTCAACAGCAGCAGCAACACAGTTATCAACAAGTTCTTCACGGTAATGAATGATCTGAGGGCATTTATCGGTGCTTGCGTTGGTTGCCGGTGCAGAGTGAGTATGGGTTGCGTTAAGCTCGATATTTTCACTCTTAACTCCGGTAGCTTTACTTACAGCTTTTCTTACAGGGGTTAAAACAACATCCTGAATACCGCAAAGATCCATATTATAGAAAAGAACCGTATTATCGTCCTCATCAGAAATGGCAATGCACAAAGCATAAATACGATCAAGGAAACCTTGAGAAAGTCGCTGTTCAACATTACCGAAGCCTTGAAGCGGAACGGAATAATCGGGGGTTATATCCGCCTTTCCGAATCCAACGCGGAACTGACCCTTATAATCATCCTTAATATCCGCAGTAGCGTTTACTTTTTTATCGCCTGATGCACATGAGCAAAGGCACAATATCATTAAAACGGATAAAATAGCACACAGTATTTTTTTCATACACATTTCCCCTTTTATGCCTACTATTATATAGTTTGATTATAACATATTTTTTCATAAATGAAAGAAAAAAAATAATAATTTATAGACAAAAAGCACAATATTTTTGAACATATACAGCAAATACTGGTTTTTTTATGGAATTTTTGTTATACTAAATCGTTTTTGACATTCGATTTTCAAAAAGCATATTGACAAGAAACGAAAACTATACTATTATAATAGTACACTAATACAGTTTGGAGGTGAAAAAATGTCATTAAAACTTAACAAAGACCGACCGATTTGCCCGCAAATAGAAGAACGAATATGCGTTAAAATCGCAAAAAAAGAGCTTCTGCCCGGCGAAAAGATAATGTCGGTCAGAGAGATGGCGGTTGAAGCATGCGTAAACCCGAACACTGTGCAAAAAGCTTTTGAAGGGCTTGAAGCGAAGGGTCTGCTCTGCTCTGTCAGGGGTTCCGGTTGGTTTGTAACGGAAAACACCGAAAAAGCAAAAAACCATCTGAAAAAACTCATCCTCACAAAAACCGAAGAATATCTATCTGATATGAAAACACTTGGTGTTACATTTGATGAAATAAAGGATTATATTAAGGAGTGTTATAAATGAATGAACTTTTAGTGCTTAACAATGTTACCAAAAGATACGGAAACATAACCGCATTAAACAGCATAACTTTATCGCTTGAAAAGGGAAAAATCATCGGGCTTTTAGGGCCGAACGGTTCGGGAAAAACAACCCTGATAAAGCTTATAAACGGATTGCTTGTTCCCGACAGCGGAGAAATTAAAATTGACGGCGATAACCCGGGAACAGTAACCAAAACAAAGGTTGCCTACTTGCCTGACAACACATTTTTAGGCGGTAATTTAAGCGTTGAGCAAACGGTTAACCTTTTCAAAGATTTTTTTGCCGATTTTCGCGAGGACGCGGCATATTCAATGCTAGAAAAATTAAACATAAATAAAAAAGCCCGCCTTAAAACTCTTTCAAAGGGCAATCGAGAAAAGGTTTCGCTTATACTGATAATGAGCCGAAATGCAAAGCTTTATGTTCTTGACGAGCCGATAGCGGCTGTTGATCCCGCAACAAGAGATTATATTATTTCAACAATACTCAATAACTACAATAAAGAAGCATGCGTTCTTATTTCAACACATATCATATCCGATATTGAATCCATACTCGATGAGGTTATTTTTATTAAAGAAGGAAACATTGAACTTCACAAATCCGTTGACGAAATAAGGGACGAAAACGGAATGAGCGTAGATGAATTATTTAGGGTGGTATTCAAATGGTAAAGAAATTACTAAAATATGAATTTGCAAGTTTTTCAAAAACTATTCTCCCGATGGAGATTGTTTTACTTGGTATCGCAGTTTTAACCAGGGTTATCCAGTTTTTTGAAACCGATAGCAACACATACAGCATATTTATCACATCCACCGCGATTATGCTTGGTATTGCCATGGTGGTTTGCATAGTGATGACCTTTGTTGTATGTCTTGTTAGGTTTTATAAGAATTTATATACTGCCGAAGGATATTTAACCCTTACCCTCCCCGTCACCCACACAAAACATATATTGGCAAAGCTTATATCCTCGGTTTTGGCAACCGTTTTCTCGTTTATATCAGTTTTTGTTGCCTTTGCAATAGCAACCGCCGGTGATGTTTTTAACGAAACAGTTAAAGCAGGCGTTTGGATATATAAGCTTTTACTTAAGGAGTTTAAATGGCAGGGCGGATTATACACTGCCGAAATAATCGCATTGGTTTTAATTTCAATAATCACCACATATCTTATCATGTTTACCTGCATCACTGTTGGCCAAATGGCAAGAAAAAACCGTGTTCTTGCGGCATTCGGGGTATATTTCGGATATTATATAGCAAAGCAACTTTTGGCTACTATTTTGCTTATTGTGTTTATAACCAACGAAAACTTTATATTATTTAGAACGATAATTGACTTTGCAGGAGATAATCCCGAAGGATTTGTTCACTTTTTATTATGCGGAATGATATTGCTTCTTCTTATTGAATCGACCGTTCTTTTCATAATTCAAAGATTTATTATGAAAAAGAAACTTAATATTGAATAAGGAGGATATTATATGAAAAAGTTAATAAAATTGACTGCGATAATACTTGTTATCTGCGCTATATGCCTTTCATTAGGCGGATGCAGAAACATTGATGACCTAAGGGCGCATCAAATGTTTTGGGGAGATAAAAATCATTCATTTATTGAATTCGAAAAAAATAAATATAAAAAGCTTTCTCTTCAAAATGATTTTGAACTAGTTTACGCCGACTATTCTTACAATATAACCGACAAGGATGTTCCCGTTTTAATTTCGGCGATGGAAGGCGGAACGGCATCACTTTCAAAGGACAAGGAATTGATCTTCTGCGATCCTTATATTTATGCCAGAGAAGATGTTTCGGATAAATATGATGATTATTTCCAAAGCAAAAACTTCACAAAATTCGGAACGATAAAATATAATTTCAACCATTTAAAAGATGAAAATTTCATTTCATTGGAAGTTTTTGACGATGAAACACAAAGCTTAATTTTTGATGCCCTTTCTTCATCAACCGAGGTTAAAGCATACGAAAGCAACGAAGAAACATATACCGTTGATGTTTTACTGTGTGACGAAAGCAAGCAATATTATACTTTCCTTTTAACTTTGGTTATTTCAAAATCGGACAAAAAGGTTTACTTTGAATATTATAACGAATCAACTGTTATCAAGCAGGCAGACGATGCCCTTTATGATAAGCTTGAAGCTTTTGCAAACCGTTGTCTGAATTATAAATAATAGAACAAACCCTCCACGGATGAACCGCGGAGGGTTAATTATCAAAAGAAAACCGCCGCAAAAATGCGGCGGTTTTTATTAAGCATTAAAGCAAGCTAAAGTTTACAACCAAAGCTGCGAATACGATGGAAACCATCGAAAGAAGCTTGATAAGGATGTTGATAGCAGGACCGGAAGTATCCTTGAAAGGATCGCCTACGGTGTCGCCAACAACTGCTGCCTTATGGTTATCAGAGCCCTTACCGTTATGGTTACCGGCTTCGATATACTTCTTAGCGTTATCCCAAGCGCCGCCGGAGTTAGACATAAAGATTGCCATAAGGAATCCGGAAGCGGTAGCACCGGCAAGAAGACCAACAACGGACTGATAGCCGAGGAGCATACCTACAACGATCGGAACAACAACAGCGATAATTGTGGGGAGAATCATTTCGCGAAGAGAAGCCTTTGTGCAAAGGTCAACGCAGGTAGCATAGTCAGGATCGGTTTCACCTTCCATGATGCCTTTGATTTCTCTGAACTGACGGCGAACTTCCTTAACGATGGACTGAGCTGCCTTACCAACGGATTCCATTGTGAGAGCCGCAAATACGAAGGGCAAGCAAGCACCGATAAAGAGACCGATAAGTACGCGAGGATTCATAATATCGAACTGCTTAACAACCTCAACGCCTTCCTTGGCAACTTCCTTAACCTTATCGATATAGGAAGCCATGAGAGCGAGAGCGGTAAGTGCGGCAGAGCCGATAGCAAAGCCCTTACCTGTTGCAGCAGTTGTATTACCGAGAGAATCGAGAGCGTCTGTACGCTGACGAACTTCAGGATCAAGACCTGCCATTTCTGCGATACCGCCTGCGTTATCGGCAACAGGGCCGTAAGCATCGGTTGCAAGAGTAATACCAAGTGTTGAAAGCATACCAACGGCTGCAAGAGCAATACCGTAAAGACCGTTTGACAAACCGTCTTCAGCGAACTTAAAGCCGTTAGGTGCGAGGAATGCGATAAGAATGCAAACTGCGATGATGATGATCGGAAGAGCAGTTGAAAGCATACCGAGGCCAAGACCGCCGATGATTATTGTTGCGGCGCCGGTTTCGGATTTAGAAGCAAGCTTCTTTGTGGGGTTATAAGAATCGGAAGTGAAATACTCAGTTGCACGACCGATAAGAACACCTGCAAGAAGACCTGCGATAACTGCTACATAGAATCCCCATTTGCTGAAATCGGATATAGAACCGGTAAGGCAAACATTAACAAGCGGAAGAGCGATAACAGCGATAGCAATAGCACTGAAGTTTGTTCCGCGTGAAAGAGAGCCCAAAAGCTGCTTCTGACTTGCATTTTCCTTTGTGCGAACAAAGAAAGTACCGATAATAGAGCATACAATACCGATTGCTGCCATGATCATCGGAAGAGCCATTGCCTTAAAGCCGTTTTCGGTTCCGAAAGCAACAACACCGAGAGCGCAGCAGGAAATGATTGAACCAACATAAGATTCATAAAGGTCAGCGCCCATACCTGCAACGTCGCCTACGTTATCGCCAACGTTATCAGCGATAACTGCGGGGTTACGCGGATCGTCTTCCGGGATACCTGCTTCAACCTTACCAACAAGGTCAGCACCAACGTCAGCAGCCTTAGTGAATGTACCGCCGCCAACACGGGCAAACAATGCCATGGAAGAAGCACCCATACCGAATGTAAGCATTGCGGAGGTGATCTGTGAAGCATCGCAGTTAAATACATATTTTAACAAAGCAAACCAGATAGAGATATCGAGAAGACCGAGGCCAACAACCGTAAAGCCCATTACAGAACCGGCGCCGAATGCAACACGAAGGCCCTTATTAAGACCTGTGATACAAGCATTAGCGGTTCTTGCATTGGAAGATGTTGCGATAGTCATTCCGATAAAACCGGAAAGGCCTGAGAAAATGCCGCCTGTTAAGAATGCGAAAGGTACATACCAGGTAAGGTTACCTGTTGCAGCCATTACGCAAAGTACTACAAACATAACTGCAAAGAAAACGGCAACAACTGTGTACTGTCTCTTAAGATATGCCTGAGCACCTTTTTTGATAGAAGCAGAGATTTTTTTCATTTTATCGGTTCCCTCGGGGAACTTAAGCACGCTTTTTGCAGTAAAGAAAGCAAAAAGAAGAGCCGCGATAGCGCCGATAAATGTGAAAATTACAATGTAATCTACCATTTTTACAACTCCTTTTTTATAGGGTTTCCCCTTTATTGCCATAATATATTACTACCCGTATCGAATTTTGTCAATACTTTTTTGATATTTTACTATATCTTTTATAATCTTTATGTTATATTTATTTTTAATTCACATTTCATAATCAAGACATAATCTAACGGCAACATTAGGGCGAACTTTTCCGTTGGCAACCTCCAAATGAAACGGATTATCCTTATATGCTTTAAGTGAAGCATAATCCTTAAAGGTTGAATCAAGCATAAGATCGCAAGTTGAAGAAGGAAGCGGGTTTATGTTAACCTTTATTTCTTCTATTCCTTCGATTTTGCCTTTAAGGCCTTCAAGTCCCCTTTTTATAGCCTCTTTAACGCCTTTTTTTTCAATTTCGTTAAGTTCGGGTTTAAGCTGCCAAAGAATTATATGTTTAACCATTTTATTATCCTCCTGTAAATTAAAGCCGAAGCCCTTTTTTTGGAGCTTCGGCTTTATTTAATTATTCGCCTGCTTCGGAAAACTCGGTTTCCTCTTCTTCGGTCGGATTGATTTCCTCAACCTTCATACCCGTACCGGCGGGGATGAGCTGACCGATGATAACATTTTCTTTAAGGCCGAACAGCGGATCGATCTTTCCTTCGATAGCCGCCTGCGTGAGAACGCGGGTGGTTTCCTGGAATGATGCTGCGGACATAAAGGATTCTGTTGCAAGGGATGCCTTTGTGATACCGAGGAGAGTTGCGATATACTCTGCCTTTTTAAGACCTTCTTCGCCTGCGGCGATGCGTTCTTCGATTTCACGGTTGGCATCGGTGATTTCCTTATATTCATAAGTTGCACCGAGAAGCAGTTTTGTATCACCTGCATCGGTGATCTTAAGCTTTCTCATCATCTGACGAACGATGATTTCAATGTGCTTATCGTTGATATCAACACCCTGAGTGCGATATGCGTTTTGAATTTCTGCAATGATATATTCTTCAACTGCGCCGGGGCCTTGAGCTTCAAGAATATCCTGCGGGCTCTTTGCGCCGGGAACAAGAAGATCACCTGCTTTAACAACATCGCCGTCTGTTACAAGCAAACGTGAACCGAACGGAATGGTTTCTTTCTTTTCTTCCATTGTTTCGGGATTTACGATGTAAACAGTTCTGCTCTTCTTTTCTTCAACAACGCGAACGGTACCGTCAATTTTAGCGATAACTGCGCAGTGCTTAGGTCTTCTTGCTTCGAAAAGTTCTTCAACACGGGGAAGACCCTGTGTGATATCTTCGCCGGATGCGATACCACCGGTATGGAATGTACGCATGGTAAGCTGTGTACCCGGTTCACCGATGGACTGAGCGGCAACAATGCCGACTGCTTCACCGATTGTTACGGGCTTATTGGTTGCAAGGTTTGAACCGTAGCACTTCTGGCAAACACCATGATGTGAATGACAAGTGAGGTTTGAACGGATTTGAATACGCTCAACACCTGAATCTACGATGCGCTTTGCATCTTCCTTTGTAAGGCAATGCTCATTATCACAGATAACCCCGCCTGTATTTTCATCAACAACGGGATTAAGCAAATATCTGCCCACAAGTCTTTCCTCAAGAGGTTCAAGAATGTGATTACCGTCTTTAATATCAAATACCCAAAGACCATCCTGTGTTCCGCAGTCAAGCTCTCTTACGATAACATCCTGAGATACATCAACAAGACGACGGGTAAGATAACCGGAGTCGGCGGTACGGAGCGCTGTATCGGCAAGACCTTTACGAGCACCACGTGAAGAAATGAAATATTCGAGTACGTTAAGGCCTTCACGGTAGTTAGCACGAATCGGAACTTCGATTGTTTCACCGGCGGTGTTTGCGATAAGTCCGCGCATACCTGCGAGCTGACGAATCTGACTCATTGAACCACGGGCGCCGGAGTCTGCCATCATAAATATCGGGTTAAATTCATCAAGGTTGCCCTTCAGTGCATCGGCAACATCCTCGGTAGCGGTATTCCAAATGGAAATTACCTGCTGACGACGCTCTGCATCGCTTATGAAACCGCGGCGGAAAAGCTTTGTTACTTCATCAACCTGATGCTCAGCATCTTCAAGGATCTGCTTCTTAGCAGGCGGAATAACGGCATCGATAACTGATACAGTTATAGCACCCTTTGTTGAATACTTAAAGCCGGTTGCCTTGATGTTATCAAGAACGATTGAAGATTCACTTGTTCCGTGAGTATCAATGCACTTTTCAATGATTTTACCAAGCTGCTTTTTACCAACTTTATTCTGAACGATATCGTCATTAGAATCGATTGTCGGCTTGGAAGGATCTTTAACTGTAAATGTCCATTCAAGATCCAATTTATGTGCAGGATCGCTACGGTCAACAAAGCCTAAATCCTGCGAAATTGACTCATTGAAGATTATAAAGCCAACTGTGCACCAAACAAGAGTTGAATCGCCGTTTTCATCAAAATAGCGAACTCTGATAGGAGCATGAAGGCCGATAAGACCATCCTGATAAGCCATAATTGCTTCATTCTTATCGCGGAAAATCTTATTTGCGCCCGGTTCTTCGGACTTAACGAGTGTCAAGTAATAAGAACCGAGTACCATATCCTGAGTAGGAACGGTTACAGGCTTACCGTCGGAAGGTTTAAGCAGGTTATTTGCGGCAAGCATAAGGAAGCGAGCCTCTGCCTGAGCTTCAGCGGAAAGCGGAATATGAATAGCCATCTGGTCGCCGTCGAAGTCGGCATTGTATGCGGTACATACAAGCGGATGAAGCTTGAGTGCTTTACCTTCAACAAGAACGGGCTCGAAAGCCTGAATACCAAGGCGGTGAAGTGTTGGAGCGCGGTTAAGAAGAACGGGGTGTTCTTTAATAACGAGTTCCAAAGCATCCCAAACCTCTGTTGAGGCACGGTCAACCATCTTTCTGGCTGTTTTAATGTTTGTTACGGACTTTGTTTCAACAAGGCGCTTCATAACGAAGGGCTTGAAAAGTTCAAGTGCCATTTCCTTAGGAACGCCGCACTGATACATTTTAAGTTCCGGACCTACAACGATAACCGAACGGCCGGAATAGTCAACACGTTTACCGAGAAGGTTCTGACGGAAACGGCCCTGCTTACCTTTAAGCATATCCGAAAGGGATTTAAGCGCTCTGTTATTGGGGCCTGTTACCGGCTTGCCTCTTCTGCCGTTATCAATAAGAGCATCAACGGCCTCTTGAAGCATTCTCTTTTCGTTTCTTACGATAATATCGGGAGCACCGAGTTCAAGAAGCTTTTTAAGACGGTTGTTACGGTTGATAACACGACGGTAAAGGTCGTTAAGGTCACTTGTTGCAAATCTGCCGCCATCGAGCTGAACCATAGGACGAAGATCGGGCGGAATAACCGGAAGAACATCCATGATCATCCATTCGGGGCGATTGCCGGACTTATAGAAAGCATCAATAACCTCAAAACGCTTAAGAAGTCTTACACGCTTCTGACCGGTTGCGGTTTCGAGTTCTGCTTTAAGATCGTTGCTTTCTTTTTCAAGATCAATTTCGCAGAGAAGCTTCTTTATAGCTTCTGCACCCATTTCCGCTTTGAAGGAATCTTCATACTTTTCCTTCATATCGATATACTGCTTTTCGCTGAGAAGTTGTTTCTTTTCAAGCGGTGTATCGCCCGGATCGGTTACGATATACTGTGAGAAATAAAGAACATGTTCAAGTGCCTTAGGTGATACATCAAGAACAAGACCCATACGGGACGGAATTGTTTTGAAATACCAAATATGAGATACGGGAGCTGCGAGTTCAATAGAACCCATACGCTCACGGCGAACCTTTGCGCGAGTTACTTCAACACCGCAGCGTTCGCAGATTTTGCCCTTATAGCGAATGCGTTTATACTTTCCGCAGTGGCATTCCCAGTCCTTGGTAGGTCCAAAAATGCGTTCGCAGAAAAGACCGCCGACTTCGGGCTTTAAGGAACGATAGTTGATGGTTTCCGGCTTTGTTACTTCGCCGTGTGACCAGCTTCTAATCTTATCGGGGGACGCAAGACCAATTTTAATTGATTCGAATTCAAGTTCATTATATCCGGCCATTATTCAAGTCCTCCTTCATCATTCTGAGAATCATCAACAATGTCTTCGCCGTTTTCATCCTGAAGGCCGTAACCCTCTGCGGCAAGCTCATTGTCAACAAGTTTAGCATCGCCTAAATCATCGGCGATTATCGGTGTTTGAAGACCGATATCATCATCGTCATCATAGTTCTGTTTAAGGTCAACTTCTTCGCCTTCCTTATCAAGAACGGAAACATCAAGAGAAAGGGATTGAAGTTCCTTAATAAGAACCTTAAATGATTCAGGGATACCTGCCTTAGGAACATTTTGTCCCTTAACGATTGCTTCATAGGTCTTAACTCTTCCGACAACGTCATCAGACTTAACTGTAAGTATTTCCTGAAGAGTGTAAGCAGCACCGTATGCTTCGAGTGCCCAAACTTCCATTTCTCCGAAACGCTGGCCGCCGAACTGAGCTTTACCACCCAAGGGCTGCTGAGTAACGAGAGAGTAAGGACCTGTGGAACGGGCATGAATCTTATCATCAACAAGGTGATGGAGTTTTAGATAGTACATATAACCTACGGTTACACGGTTATCAAACGGCTCACCTGTTCTGCCGTCATAAAGCTGAACCTTACCGTCTTCGGGAAGGCCTGCCTGCTTGAAGCATTCGCGAATATCCGCTTCGTGCGCACCGTCAAATACCGGTGTTGCAATGTTCCAGCCAAGTGCCTTAGCGGCATAACCCAGATGAACTTCAAGTACCTGACCGATATTCATACGGGAAGGAACGCCGAGCGGATTAAGAACTATATCAAGCGGAGTACCATCCGGAAGGAACGGCATATCTTCGCTTGGGAGAATGCGGGAAACAACACCCTTATTACCGTGACGGCCCGCCATCTTATCGCCGACAGAAATCTTACGCTTCTGCGCGATATAGCAGCGAACAACAACATTTACGCCGGGGCTGAGCTCGGAAGCATTTTCGCGGTTGAACACCTTAACATCAACGATAGTACCGTATTCGCCGTGAGGAACACGGAGTGATGTATCGCGAACTTCCCTTGCCTTTTCACCGAAAATTGCACGGAGAAGGCGCTCTTCTGCGGTAAGCTCGGTTTCGCCCTTAGGTGTTACCTTACCTACAAGTATATCGCCCGCTTTAACCTCTGCACCGATACGGATAATACCGCGTTCGTCAAGGTCTTTAAGTGCATCCTCACCAACATTGGGGATATCACGGGTGATTTCTTCTGCACCGAGTTTTGTATCACGGGATTCGAGTTCATATTCCTCGATATGAATTGAAGTATAAACATCATCACGAACAAGACGCTCATTAAGAAGAACAGCGTCCTCGTAGTTATAACCTTCCCAAGTCATAAAGCCGATAAGAGCGTTTCTGCCGAGGGAGATTTCGCCGTTGCTGGTTGCAGGACCATCGGCAAGAACATCGTTAACCTCAACCTTGTCGCCAACTGCAACGATAGGTCTTTGGTTAATGCAGGTGCCGTGGTTAGAACGCAAGAACTTGATGAGAGAATACTCATCAATTTCGCCACCCTTTGCGCGAACTTTAACAACATCAGCGTCAACATAAATAACCGTACCCGCGCGCTCACAAACAACAACAACGCCGGAGTCAAGAGCTGCCTTATATTCCATACCGGTTGCAACGATCGGATTTTCGGGTTTAAGCAGCGGAACAGCCTGCTTCTGCATGTTTGATCCCATGAGAGCACGGTTTGTATCGTCGTTTTCAAGGAACGGAATCATTGCGGTTGCAACGGATACAACCATCTTCGGCGATACATCCATAAAGTCTGCACGCTGAGCTTCAAGCTCCATAAAGTCGTCCTTAAAACGAACATTAACTTTTTTCTTAACGAAGTGACCTTCTGCGTCAAGCGGTTCATTTGCCTGAGCTACATAATAATCATCTTCTTCATCAGCGGTCATATAAATAACCTCATCAAGAACCTTACCTGTTTCTTTATCAACGCGGCGGAAAGGCGCTTCGATAAAGCCGTATTTATTTATACGCGCATAGGTTGCGAGATAGGAGATAAGACCGATGTTAGGACCTTCAGGAGTTTCAATAGGACACATACGACCGTAATGTGTATAGTGAACGTCACGAACTTCGAATGATGCGCGGTCTCTTGAAAGACCGCCGGGTCCCAATGCGGAAAGACGACGCTTATGAGTAAGCTCAGAAAGCGGGTTCGTCTGATCCATAAACTGAGAAAGCGGTGAAGAACCGAAAAATTCTTTAATAGCCGCAACAACAGGGCGGATATTGATAAGTGACTGAGGAGTAATATTCTCGGCATCCTGGCTTTGAAGAGTCATCTTTTCGCGAACAACTCTTTCCATGCGTGAGAAACCAATGCGGAACTGGTTCTGGAGAAGCTCACCAACGCTTCTTATACGACGGTTACCGAGATGGTCGATATCATCAACTGTACCGACATCATTCGGAATTCCGAGGAAATAGTTAACAGTAGCGAAAATATCATCAAGAACGATGGTTTTCGGAATAAGATCATCGGCATTTTCGAGAAGAGCTTCTTTAAGTTCTGCCTTAGTATCGCACTTTTCGAGAATTGCCTTTAATACTTCAAAGCTTACCTTTTCGTTAATTCCCTGCTTATCAAGTTCTTCAAGCTCTTTTGCAGTGAAATCGGTGAAATCGGCAAGATCAACCATGCCGTTTGTAAGTATCTTAACCTCGGTCTGCTTTCCTTCGCTGTCAACAACATTAACAAACGCTTCTTTAACGCCCTTCTTTTCAAGAAGTTCTGCCTTTTCGCGAGTTATAAGCTCATCGACATCGGCAAGGATCTCACCTGTCATCGGGTCAGCGATGGGACGGGAAAGAGCCTTTCCTCTGATACGGGAAGCAAGCGCGAGTTTCTTATTGTATTTATATCTGCCTACTCGGGAGAGATCATAACGGCGAACATCAAAGAACATCTGCTCAAGATAAACCTTTGCACCCTCGATGGTAACAGGTTCACTCGGGCGGAGTTTATGATACACCTCTATAAGCGCATCTTCCGTTGTCTTGGTGTCATCAACATCAAGTGTATTGGAAAGACGCTCGTCCTCACCGAGAAGTTCTCTAATCTGCTGATTTGTTGAAAGACCGAGAGCACGAACGAATGTTGTGATCGGAAGCTTTCTGTTTTTATCAATTCGAACATAAAGAACATCATTTGCGCCGGTTTCATATTCAAGCCATGCGCCGCGGTTCGGTATGATCTGAGAAGCAAAAAGTTTTTTACCGGTTTTTTCGTCAACCTTTTCATCATCAAAGTATGCGCCGGGCGAACGAACAAGCTGAGATACAACCGCACGCTCTGCGCCGTTGATAACGAATGTTCCCGACTTGGTCATAAGCGGGAAATCACCCATAAATACTTCGCTTTCCTTAATTTCACCTGTCTCATTGTTGAGAAGTCTTGCGGTGACTTTAAGCGGAGCCGCGTAGGTTATATCACGCGCTTTGCACTCAATAACATCGTATTTCGGTTTTTCGTCTAATCGGTAGTCAACAAAACTGAGGACGAGATTACCGCTGTAATCGGTAATTGAAGACATGTCCTTAAAGACTTCCATAAGACCTTCGGTAACAAACCATTGGTATGAATCCTTCTGGATTTCAATGAGGTTAGGCATATCGATAACTTCATTGATTTTGGAGAAGGTCATACGAGTGTTTTTTCCCATTTGGACGGGTTTTACCATTGCCGTTGCCTTCATAGGTTTACAATCACTCCTAATAATAATTTGCGGCGTTCGCCGCATGCGACAAATAAATCGGGAATTTTGGCCTTTTTTGTCCACGAGCCGTGAACATTTCCGCTAAAAAAGCGCAAAATGCCCCATCTTTATTAGTAATTAAAAATTATATACCAAACATTTATATAAGTCAAGCATTTTTTCAAAAAAAATACAGAGCCTTTTTCGGCTCTGCCATAAAATCATATTCCCTTGTATTTTTTTCTTGTTGCCAAACCGCCTCTTATATGGCGCTCGCTTTTGTTTTTCAGCAGCACGGTTTTGACCTGCTTATAAAGAGCAGGGTTTTCTTTTTGAAGGCGATCGGTCACATCCTTATGCACCGTACTTTTGCTTACTCCCCATACCTTTGCCGCCGCACGAACGGTGGCTCCCGTTTCAACTATATACTCGCCTAACACCCGAGCGCGTTCAACCGTTTTAAGCATACCAAACACTCCTTAGAAGGACTGTTAAATACTATGCTTTACAAATCGCTTTTATTACTTTTC
>JAZUJA010000116.1:0-12800 GCA_045642495.1 Acutalibacteraceae bacterium | reverse complement strand
AGATATGCTGAAGTTGCTGACGCACTCGGACTTGGCGGAAAGAGCGATGAAGAGAAGCTCGAAAATCTTATCAAAGCAGTCAATGATCTTAAAAAGAGAGTTGGCATTAAGGATACTATTAAGGATTACGGTATTGACGAGAAGAATTTCCTCGACCGTCTTGATGCAATGGTCGAGCAGGCATTCGACGATCAGTGCACCGGTGCCAACCCCCGTTACCCGCTGATGAGCGAAATCAAGCAGATGTATCTCAACGCATATTACGGCGGAAAGCACTTTGAGGAAAATGAAATGCCCGAGGCAATTACCGACATTGTTGCAGATGATGAGCACAATTTCAAGCAGGCGTATCGCCGTGCAAAAAACGGCTTAAAGAAAGGTTGAGGAGGAAATCGTAATGAAACTTGATAGAGTAATAGCTGTAAGAAATAACAAAACTATCTATCGTGACGGTGACAGATGCGTAAAGGTATTTAATGAAGACTATTCCAAAGCCGATGTTTTGAACGAGGCTTTGAACCAGGCAAGGATCGAGGAAACCGGTCTTAACATTCCGAAGGTTCTTGAAGTTACAACGATTGACGGAAAATGGGCGATTGTTTCCGAATATATCAAGGGAAAGACTCTTGCTCAGCTTATGGAAGAAAACCCTGAGAAAAAGAACGAATATCTTGAATTGTTTGTTGACCTGCAGATGACGGTTCAGTCAAAGACTTGCCCGCTTCTCAACAAGCTGAAAGACAAAATGAATCGCAAAATCAGCTCCGCACAGCTTGATGCTACCACACGCTACGATCTGCATACCCGTCTTGAGGGAATGCCTAAGCACAATAAGGTCTGTCACGGTGATTTTAACCCGTCCAACATTATTATTGCAGAAGACGGCACCCCCTATATCCTCGACTGGTCACACGCCACCCAGGGTAATGCTTCCGCCGATGCATCAAGAACATATCTGCTTTTCTGGCTGAACGGTGACATCGACGGTGCAAAAAAATATCTCGAAATGTTCTGCGAAAAGAGCAACACCGCAAAGCAGTACGTACAGAAATGGATGCCGATCGTTGCCGCATCTCAGTCTGTAAAGGGCAACGAAAAAGAGCGTGAATTCCTGCTTTCTTGGGTTAACGTTGTAGATTACGAATAAGGAGAAACAATCATGAAAATTACAGTATGTATCGGTTCTTCGTGCCATATCAAAGGTTCAAGACAGGTTGTTGAACAGCTTCAGTATCTAATCAAGGAAAATAATCTCGGCGACAATGTCGAGCTTGCAGGAACATTCTGCATGGGAAAATGTCAGCAGGGCGTGTGTGTTACCGTTGACGATGAATTCTGCTCTGTTACTCCTGAAAATGTAGATGAGGTCTTTGCCGACAAAGTATTATCCAAGGTGAAATAAAATGATAGTTCAAATTTGTGTGGGCTCATCCTGCCACTTAAAAGGGTCAGAAAAGCTTGTTGAACTCTTTCAGAAGGCTATTGAAGAACGCAAACTTGACAACGATATTACATTGGCCGGCAGCTTTTGCACCGGTCAGTGTAATCGAGTCGGAGTCACAATTACAGTGAATGACGATGTTTACACCGGTATAACTCCTGAAACATTTGAAAGTTTCTTTAATGACAAGGTAATGCCTGCTTTAGTGAAAGAAAGGGCGGAGTTCAATGGAATGTCTAACTCTTAAAAAATCAAACTGTAAAAACTGTTATAAATGTATCCGTCATTGTCCTGTAAAGTCCATTCGTTTTTCCGGAAATCAGGCATATATTATCGGAAATGAATGTATTCTGTGTGGACAATGCTTTGTGGTTTGTCCGCAGGATGCAAAGCAAATCGTTGACGAAACGGAAAAAGCAAAAGTGCTGCTTCAAAGCGGTGACCCGGTTGTAGTCAGCCTTGCTCCCTCTTTCGTTGCGAATTATGAGGGCGTCGGAATTGAATCTATGCGCGAAGCATTGAAAAAGCTTGGGTTTTATGATGTTGAAGAAACCGCAATTGGTGCCACAATCGTTAAAAACGAGTATGATCGTATGGTGAATGAAGGAACAAAAGATGTTATTATCACGTCCTGCTGTCATTCGGTAAACCTGCTGATTCAGAAGTATTTTCCGACATTGCTGCCGTATTTGGCAGATGTTCTTTCTCCCATGCAGGCACACTGCACCGATATCAAAAAGCGTATTCCGAATGCGAAAACAGTCTTTATCGGTCCCTGCGTTGCAAAGAAGGATGAAGCACAGCATTACGAGGGTATCGTGGACGCTGTGCTCACATTCGATGAGCTGACAGCATGGCTCAAGACAGAAAAAATCGTACTCGAGCAAAAGAAAGATTCCAATGAAAACAGTCGTGCAAGATTTTTCCCTACTACGGGAGGAATTCTCAAAACGATGGCAATGAGCAATCCCAAATACAGTTATATGGCAATTGACGGCACGGAAAACTGTATTGCTGCTCTTAAAGATATTGAGAAGGGTAACGTACATAACTGTTTCATTGAAATGTCCGCTTGTGTCGGCAGTTGCATAGGAGGCCCGGTAATGGAGAAATTTCATCGGTCCCCTGTCAAAGATTATCTATCCGTTTCTGATTATTCCGGAAATGCTGATTTCAACGTGTCCCAGCCTGAAGCGAATGAGCTTGTAAAACAATTTGAAACCATTGATCGCCGCGCAACCATTCCAAGTGAAATTGAAATTACCGAGACCCTTCGTCAAATGGGAAAGATTAAACCCAGTGACGAACTCAATTGCGGTTCCTGCGGTTATAGTACCTGTCGGGAAAAAGCAATTGCAATTCTTCAAGGTAAGGCGGAAATCTCTATGTGTCTGCCGTATCTTAAGGACAAGGCGGAAAATTTCTCGGATACAATTGCCAGAAATACCCCCAACGGGCTGATCGTCCTTAATGAAAAATTGGAAGTACAACAGGTAAACACTGCTGCACTGAAGATACTTAACCTGCGTACGCCGAGTGACATTCTCGGGGATCAGGTGATTCGTATCCTCGATCCCAAAGATTTTCTCAAGGTGCTTTCGGATGGCAGAGCGATTCGTGATAAACGGGATTATCTGGCCGAATACGGGAAATATGTTGATAAGACCATTGTGTATGATAAAGAATACCGCTTGATCCTTGGTATTCTGCGTGACGTGACCGAAGAAGAAACACAGCGTGAACGGAAAGAGACAATCAGCCGTCAGACCGTTGAAATTGCGGATAACGTCGTTGACAAGCAGATGAGGATCGTGCAAGAAATTGCTTCGCTTCTCGGAGAGACCGCAGCAGAGACCAAAATTGCTCTGACAAAGTTGAAGGAGTCGATCGGTAATGAATAATCTGTGTGCCGATATCGGCTGGAAAAGCATAAACCACGAAGGTGAACAGCTTTGTGGAGACCACGTGGATATCGTTAACCAAGGAGACGACTCTCAGGTTATTGTTTTGGCTGACGGGCTCGGAAGTGGGGTAAAAGCGAGTATTCTTTCTACACTTACTTCTAAGATTATTTCAACGATGATGGCAGAGGGCCTAAAGCTTGAAGATTGTGTTTCAACAATTGCAGCAACCCTGCCGATATGCTCGGTAAGAGGTGTCGCATATTCGACTTTTACGATTCTTCATATCATCGAAAACAGAACTGTCGAGATTATTCAATACGACAATCCGAAGGTCATCTTTCTGCGCAATTTTGAAGTATACGATTATCCTACAACCGAACTGAATATTGACGGCAAGAAGGTGCTAAAGTCCGTTATCAGTCTTCAGGAAGACGATTGCATGGTAGCTATGAGTGACGGTTGTCCGCATGCCGGAATCGGTCTTGCTTTCAATTTCGGTTGGAAGCTTGAAGATATCGCTGATTTTATGCAATCAATGGTGGCTGCCGGATATAATGCAAAGACTTTGGCCACAATGCTCGTGGATCAGTGCGATAAGGAGTATGGTCATCATCCGGGAGATGATGCGACCGCCTGCGTTGTCAAAGTGCGTAAACGAGATCCAATGAACATCTTGTTCGGCCCTCCGCGTAATCGGGACGACTGCGATCGTATGATGTCGTTGTTCTTCTCAAAAGAAGGAAAACATATCATTTGCGGCGGCACAACATCATCTATTGCCGCAAAATACCTTGGCAAATCAATTAAAGCAAGTCTGAATTTTGAAAGAGGAGATGTTCCGCCGATTGCCGAAATTGAAGGGGTTGACTTGGTAACAGAAGGTGTTATTACTATCAATAAAGTGATCGAATACGCCAAAGATGCACTCGATAAAAACGAGCTCTATGAAAAATGGAGTTTTCAGCGTGACGGGGCGTCGCTCATCTGCCGACTGCTTTTTGAAGAAGCAACCGATATAAACTTTTATGTCGGAAGAGCGGTAAATCCTGCGCATCAAAATCCGGATTTGCCGATTACTTTTAATATAAAAATGAACCTCGTAGAGGAATTGTCCGAGTGCCTCATAAAAATGGGAAAGCGGATAAAAGTAAGTTATTTCTAAGGAGAAATTCGTATGGGAGTCAGAAAATTCGATACAAAGGTCCAACACCTGAAATATAAGGTCCTTCGTGAGGTTGCGCGACAGGCGTGGAACGATACTCTCCTTCAGAATGTTATGGATATTCCGCAGATGATAGTACCCGGGAAAACACCTACTATGCGCTGCTGCGTATATAAGGAAAGGGCAATTCTCGGCGAACGAGTCAAAATTGCAATGGGAGGAAATAAAGATAATCCCAACATAATCGAGGTTATTGATATTGCCTGCGACGAATGTCCTGCTGCCGGTTATGAAGTTACCGATTCATGCCGTGGCTGCCTTGCACACCGTTGCGAAGATGTTTGTAAACGAGGAGCAATTTCTTTCGACCATAATCACGTGGCACATATTGATAAATCAAAATGTGTTGAGTGTGGTCAATGCGCAAAGGTTTGCCCCTATGCCGCAATCGTCAACCGTAAACGTCCCTGCCAAATTGCGTGTAAGGTTAAAGCAATCTCCATTAACGATGATAAAGCCGCCGCGATTGATAATAACAAATGTATCCAGTGTGGAGCTTGCGTATATCAGTGTCCTTTCGGCGCTATTATGGATAAATCTTATATCCTGAATGTTATCGACCTTATCAAAAAAAGCGAACAGAATACCGAGTATAAGGTTTATGCAATTGTAGCACCTTCAATTTCAAGCCAGTTTGCATATGCAAAGCTTGGTCAGGTTATCAAAGGACTGAAAGAGCTTGGATTCTTTACTGTCATTGAAGCAGCTTTGGGTGCGGATATGGTAGCGCAGACGGAATCGCAGGAACTCGCCGAAAAAGGTTTCCTTACAAGTTCCTGCTGTCCCGCCTTCGTCCGGTATATAAAATCTGCTTTCCCGGATCTTCTGCCCCTCGTTTCTCACAACCTGTCACCTATGGCTACACTCGCGAAATATTTGAAGAGCACTGATGAAAAAGCGAAAGTTGTCTTCATCGGTCCTTGTACCGCAAAGAAAGCAGAAGCACAATTGGAGAGCGTGAAACCGTACATCGATGCGGTAATCACCTTTGAGGAATTGCAGGCGCTGTTCGACAGTAAGGACCTTGACATTACAACACTCGGAGAAGATGTGCTTGATAATGCATCTTATTTCGGCAGAATCTTTGCCCGCTCGGGAGGTCTGTCCGATGCCGTAGCACAGGGGCTTAAAGAGCAGAACATCAATTTTGACCTTAAAGCCGTCGCCTGTGATGGTATTGAGGAATGCCGGATGGCACTTCTCAAAAAGAGCAAAAACGCGCTTGATTTTAACTTCATTGAGGGCATGGCGTGCATCGGGGGATGTATCGGCGGCGCAGGATGTCTTACTCACGGCGAAAAGAATAAAGCCGAAGTGGATAAATACGGCAAAGAAGCCTTTGAAAAAACAATTCGCGACGCTGTTTCAATATTGAAATAACGGCAAAATACCACAAGACATCTGTACTATTGTTTTATCAATATTGATAGATTATAAAAAGAATATTTCCAATTGCAGAGCGTTTCTAACTGTATATTGACACTATGACAAATAAGGAGGCAGGATTATCCAGTTCTGCCTCTTTATTTATGTATAGATCAGATCATTGTTTACGATTTCCTTCGCCTTTTCCCGGACTGAGTTCATCCGCTGTACCCAAAGCATCTGATCCGCTGCTTTGTGTTCTTCTTTGATATTTTCCTTTTCAGCAAGTTCTTTTACCAGCCGAAAGAACATGTCCTCTGCCTGCTCGTTTATATCGGCAAGGTAATCGTTCAGTTTTCCACTTGTCAGCAACACGGCGTAAACTGTTCTGTGTTGTTTTTTCAGATATCGCAAGTGCCGTTGGTCTCGCCTGCCGGCTCGGTCGGTGCTTCTGCCTTTGGCAGAGGTGTCCACCGGACACCCGCACCCCCATATTCCGATGGGGCGTTCTTCCGTCTCATCATCCCCGGCAATGAAGTAATAATCTCCGACAAGCTCGTATTTCAGTCCGGTGCGTTCATCCGTTATGTACTTATCCATTATGCGCCCTCCTTTACGATCACACGAAGCTTTTTTGAAGGCGCATCAATGATTTTCAGTATTAACTCATTGACGTCCTCAATCGGCTTATCCTCATGAATGTACTCGTTTCGTGCCGTCATAAGACATCCGACCAGTAACCTGTGTTCAGAGTCGTCCAAGTAAAAGTATTTTCGTTTAATCTTCATACCTATCGCCTCCTTGTGCCTATATTGTAGACGATTGAGTGAAACAAATCGAATGTGCGAATTTATCGAAATAGAAAAACGCCCAGAAAAGCATTTCTGCCTTTCTGAGCGTTTTTCTTTGCCTTTGCGATGCTACGGTGATAATTTTGGAATTACTTCCTTATCCACCCGCAGCATTTCCATAGGGAGTTTTACTTAAATTTTTACATAATAAGCTTTGAAAGCATTTTATAGCCTTCGGGTTGATAATTGCCTGTTTGTGCGGCGGTTTCTTCAGTAAAGCAGGAAACACCGTTCTTTGGGCAAGCCGAGTCAAAAATAAGATAGGGAACAGGTGCCGCGGAATGTGTCATAATATCAAGCGGAGTTGGGTGATCCGGCATTATAAGAATTCTGTAATCTTCGCCGCAATTTTCAAGGTATGAAAGCATAGGTGTTAAAACTTTTGAATCAATATATTCAATCGCTTTTACTTTGTTTTGCGCTTCACCGCGGTGACCGCATTCATCAGGTGCTTCAAAATGAAGGTAAACAAACTGAGTTCCGTTTTTGAATGCTTCAATACCGGCCCGGGTTTTGCCCTCAAAATTCGTATCGATATATCCGGTTGCGCCTTCAACATCGGGAACCTGCATTCCGGCGCATTTGCCGATACCTTTAAGCAGGTCAACCGCACTTATAACACAGCCGGAAATTCCGTTTTTCTCTTTGAAATTTTCAACTGAGGGTTTAGTTCCCTCGCCCCAAAGCCAAATTGAGTTTGCGGGGCGCAGACCCTTTTCAATTCGCTTTTTGTTTACCGGGTGATCTTTTAAAATTTCATAACTCTTTTTCATAAGCTCGATAAGCGGTTTTGCGTTTTCAGAAGTGCTTAAATACTGACCGATAACTTTGCCGCTTATATCGTGAGGCGGGGTCATATTTCCAAGATCCGTTGTGCCGTTTTTCACAACAAGACAGTGTCTGTAACTAACACCGGAATAAAACTTATAAATATCGTTTCCGAGCTTTTCATCAATTGTTTTGATGATTTCTCTTGCTTCTTCGGTTGAAATATCGCCGGCGCAGTAGTCAACCATTTTTTTATCAGCATAATTTTCTTCATCTGAAAGTGTTACAATGTTTGTTCGAAGCGTAACATCGGTATCTTTAAGATCAATTCCGATAGAAGCCGCCTCAAGCGGAGAACGGCCGGTATAACACTCCTTGGGGTTATATCCCATAACAGAAAGATTTGCAACATCGCTTCCCGGTTTCATACCGTCCGGAACGGTTTTGCACATACCAACTTCACTGCTTTTAGCAAGCCTATCCATATTGGGCTTGTTTGCGCACATCATTGGCGTTTTACCGTTTAATGCGGGGTTTTTGGTATCCGCCATACCATCACATAAAACAACTAAATATTTCATAAATTCCTCCGTGTCTTTATATGAAAGACAATGTCCATAAATATTATGGAATTATTATAACATAAGCAAAATTAAAGTCAATAAATTACTAAAAACATCTTTTATTTTTAGCCGATTTGATATAAAATAGATACGTTAGAAGGTGAGAAGTGTGAAAAAATGTGAGGTTTTATCTCCTGCCGGCAATATGGATGCGATGATCGCTGCCGTGCGCAGCGGAGCCGATGCGGTTTACTTGGGCGCGGCTTCATTTTCTGCAAGAAGAAATGCCGGCAATTTTGATAATGATGCTTTGAAAACGGCGGTTGAATATTGCCATATCAGAGGGGTTAAGGTTTATCTTGCCCTTAATATAATGCTTAAAAACAGTGAAATTCGTGACGCCGTAGCTTTGGCAAAGTATGCAAACGCAATAGGTATTGACGGTCTTATTTTGCAGGATATCGGTCTTGCGTATGTGCTTAAAAATGTTATTCCCGATATGCCGCTTCATGCTTCAACTCAGATGTCGGTATCTTCTCCGGCAGCACTTTCATTTTTGAAAGAGGCTGGCTTTTGTCGCGTTGTGCTTGCAAGAGAGATGAATAAAGCGCAAATAAAAGAATTTTGCGAATATGCAAAGCGGCTTAATATCGAGGTTGAAATGTTTGTTCACGGGGCGCTTTGTATGTCGGTTTCGGGTCAGTGTCTGCTTTCAAGTATGATAGGCGAGCGAAGCGGAAACCGCGGCCTTTGCGCCGGACCTTGCCGTCTGCCGTTTAAGGCAGAGGGGGGAACGGGATACGATTTAAGCCTTAAAGATCTTTCGCTTTTTGAAAAAACAGAAGAAATATGCGAAATGGGCGTTTGCTCCCTTAAAATCGAGGGCAGAATGAAACGCCCCGAATATGTTGCCGCCGCAACTGCCGCTTGCAGAACGGCGGTAGATGGAAAACCGATTGAACCGTGGCTTAAAGCCTCCCTTTCGGGTGTTTTTTCCCGTTCGGGTTTTACAAGCGGTTACTTTGAAAATGAAATCGGCAAGCAGATGTTCGGAATAAGAACAAAAGATGATGTTTTGTCCTCGGCAGAGGCGTTTTCGCCGCTTCATTCCCTTTATCGCGGTGAAAGGCAGAGCGTTCCCGTAACACTTTCCGCCGTGATAAAAGACGGAAAAAAGATTTCTTTTACCGTTTTTGATGGCAAAAACAGCGTTTGCGCTTACGGTGAAATGCCGCAAAAAGCACAGAAAAAGGCGGCTGACGTTCAGTCGGTATCAGAGGCGCTTTGTAAATTAGGCGGTACGCCTTATTTTGCGCAGAAATGTGATGTAGTTCTAGATGATGGGCTTTTTGTTCCGAATTCTGTTTTGAATTCGCTTAGAAGAGATGCCGTATCTCTCCTTGACGAAAAAAGGGCAGAGCCGAAAAAAAGGCGCGAAAATGAGTTTTCGTCCATCAAAAGCCCAACCAAAAGAACAGCGGCTCCGCTTTTGTTCGGCAGATTTACTTCGGCTCAAACAATTCCCGAAAACGCAAAAAAACTGCAAGGTATTATATTGCCGATGGAAACCGATTTTCCGAGTGACATTCCGCAAAATGTTATAAAAATCACCGATTTGCCGAGATATATAAAGGATGAAACAAAAATTTCAAAAAGGCTGTCCGTTTTGAAATCGCAGGGGATAGAATATGCCCTTTGCGGAAGTCTTGCCGCACTTGAACTGGCACTTAATGCAGGCCTTAAAATAATCGGCAACACAGGGCTTAACATCGCAAACGATCAAAGCGCCAATAGTTTGAACGGTTTAGGTGTTTACGGTGCGCTTTTATCTCCCGAACTTTCGGTAGGGGAGATAAACGGAATAAATGCCGATTTCAAAAAAGGCATTTTCGCTTACGGCAGGTTGGCGCTTATGCTTTGCGTAAACTGTCCGCTTAAAAACGGAGGAGGCTGTAAAAACTGCGATAAAAAAGGATATCTGACCGATAGGTTGGGTCTTCAATTCCCCGTAAGATGCCGCGAAAATGTCAGCGAGGTTTTCAATTCAAAGCCGATATTTATCGCTGAGCGATTAAGTGATTTCAAAAATATTGATTTTGCGGTTTTGAGCTTTGTTGATGAGGATAAGCAAACCGCGTCAAAAATAATTGACGCGTATATAAATAAAATTCGCATCAGCGGTGACTATACAAAGGGACTATATTACCGAAATCTTCTGTAAAAATAAAAACCCATTTTGTTATTTATCGGATAACATAGTGGGTTTTTTGTTTTGTTATTCTATTGTTTCAACGGCTGTTTTGTGGCGATTTTCTTTAATCGCTTTTATAAGATCTTCAATCGAATCGGCAGGTTCATCTAAATATAAAACGCCTAACACTTTTCTTTCGGCAACATTATGGTTATCTGATCCTACAACCTTTATAAGACCGTAATTATCGGCATAAATACCGCCCATATTGTTTTCGGAATCGGGCCTTGATGAATTGATGGCTTCAACAGCATCAACATCTCGGGGAAGAAGTCTTATCATTTCGATGTAGGAAGCCTCCCTGAAAGGATGCGCCTGCACCACTAACGCGCCCTGTCTGTGGGCAAGTTCCGATAACTCCGAAGCGGCTAAGTGATGGCAATAGGGATGCTCTAAAAGCCACTTTTTGTCAAGACCGTAAACTAATATTTCCGTTCCGCCGTAATTAGACTCAAACCCGAAAAACACCTTAATGCCGATTTCGTCGCCGCGTTTTTTGGCGTTTTCATAGCCTTTCATAAATTCTTCAACGCGTTCTTCCCATGAAAGCCTTTTGCTTACCGCACAGTTGCCGTTAAAGAAATGATCGGTTATAACAACACCGTCATACCCAAGTTTTTTATAAGCCTCGGCAATTTCGGCACCCGAGGATTTTGAGCATTTGCTGCCTTCGATTGAATGACAGTGCATTTCATACTTAAACATAATAATCACCTGTGGAAAATTATAGCAAAGAGGCTTATATTTTTCAATAATAAATTGAAATTTCAAGTGAAATGGTATATTATAGTATCGGTGATTAAAATGGATTTAACAAAAGAACAATTAGTAAAAGAACTTAAAGAAATGGGAATTAAGCCAACTGATACCGTTAAGCTTCATATTTCGATGAAGGCGCTCGGTATGGTGATCGGCGGAGCGGATGCCATTATTGATGCTTTCAAAGAGGTTGTATGTGATGGTTTGCTTGTTATCCCAACTCACACTTGGGATGTAGTTCCGCTTATCAAAAGGGTTTATGATGTTAGAAACAGTATGCCATGCGTCGGTGTGCTTCCGATGACTGCGGCTTTCCGTCCTGATGGGGTGCGTTCGCTTCATCCCTCTCATTCGGTTGTGGCTTTCGGCAAGGATGCTGAGGAGTTTGTCAAAGGCGAGGAGCTTTCAACTTCACCTGCTTCACCTAACGGCATAAGCAAAAAAATGCTTGACCGCAATGCGAAGATAGTGCTTGTAGGCGTCGGTCAGGAAAGAAATACAATTCTTCACGGCTTTGATGAAATGCTCGATTTGCCGCGACTTAACAGTATTGCGAGAGAGGTTAAAATCATCGGCAGAAATGGGGAAGAATACACAACTAATCTTCATGCTCATGCTTATCCTATTTCGTGCCACTTCCCGAAATTTGAGCCTGCTTTTGTTAAATACGGCGCTCAAAAGAATTATAAGTTCGGCAATACGGTTGCCAGAGTTTGCGAGGCAAAGCGACTTTATGAGGTTTACGCCGCAATAAACAAACAAACCGATGAAAACCTTTGTTGTGATGATTTGCCGTTGCTTTCAAAGTATTATGAAAATTTAGATATATAAAAAAATAAGGTCTGCAAGATTTTCTTGCAGACCTTTAATTTTAAGTAATTACTTGCAGAGTTCAAAGGTATCCTTTGCAATCATAAGTTCCTCATTGGTGGGGATTACGAGCATCTTAACCTTTGCATCAGCAGCGGAGATATCAACTTCAAGACCGTTTCTCTTAGCGCCGTCGTTCTTTTCGTCGTCAATAGTAACGCCCAAAAAGCCGAGCTTTTCAGCAACGCGCTTTCTGTACTGCGGGTTGTTTTCGCCGATACCGCCGGTGAATACAACAGCATCAACACCGCCCATAGCAGCAGCAAAACCGCCGATATACTTTGTAAGCTGGTGGCAAAGCATTGATTCGATAAGCTGATAACGCTTGTTGCCCTGCTTAGCGCCGTCTTCAATGTCGCGGTTGTCGCTTGTAACGCCGCCGGTAACACCCAAGATACCGGACTTCTTGTTCATAACAGTGTCCATCTCGTCGGGAGTGAGGTTTTCTTTCTTCATGATAAGCGGAACGATTGCCGGGTCGATAGAACCGCAACGAGTTCCCATGATGATACCTTCAAGCGGGGTAACGCCCATTGTAGTGTCAAGGCACTTGCCGCCCTTAACAGCAGCGATTGAAGAACCGTTGCCGAGGTGGCAGGTAACGATGTTGATTTCTTCGGGCTTTTTGCCGAGCATTTCAGCCGCACGAAGAGTAACATATCTGTGAGAAGTTCCGTGGAAACCGTAACGACGGATCTTATACTTCTCATAATATTCATAAGGAAGCGCATAAAGATAAGCATAGTCGGGCATTGTCTGATGGAAGCCGGTGTCGAAAACAGCAACCTGGGGAACGCCGGGCATGA
>JAZUJA010000115.1:0-5451 GCA_045642495.1 Acutalibacteraceae bacterium | reverse complement strand
TTTTATACATAAGGCCTGTATTAAATGTGCTTGCAATAAGGGTTGCGCAGGGACAGGATGTTGATGCAATGCCAACTTGCGGAAGAATTCTAACTCCGGCAGGGCCGTCGCAGGTCATAATGCGGGGAATGCCAAGGCGCTCATTTCCGCCGAATCCCGATGTGTTGGCAACTCCGAGGCTCGGATGACCGCCCAAAAGATCAATAAGCTCGTCATCGCTCATCTGAGCCATAAACTCATCAAGAGAAATAACTCCGTTTGCAACATCAATAAGCTGATAGGGAACATCGCGGTATTCCGGAACGATCTTTTTAAGTTTTGCATTGTTTTGCGGAGGATTATGGTGAATTGAAGGCAATGCCTCAAATGTGCCGTCTGATAACATTCTTCTTTCAAGTCTGTCGGGCGGGCAAAGTTGTTTAAGCTGCTTAGTAACGGTATCTTTTTTAACAACATATTTATAATCGGCAGGGGTGATATTAACGCTGCTGTTGCCGACTGATATTATATATTCGCCCTTTTCAAGAACGTATGCCGAACGCTGAATTTTTCCGAGATCATCAAAGCTTGCCATATCTTCAATTTTGAAAGAAAGGGTCATTTTTTGGGTTTCGCCGGGTTTCAAAAGCTTTGTTTTGCCGAAGGCGCAAAGCTCTATCGCAGGTTTACCGAGTTTGCCCTGCGGAGCGGAATAGTAAACCTGAACAACTTCTTTTCCTGCGATTTTACCGGTGTTGGTAACCGAAACCTTAACATCAATGTTTTTGCCGTTTTCGGCGGCTTCGGGCTTAGAAAATTCAAAGGTTGTGTATGAAAGGCCGTATCCGAAAGGATATTCAACCTTTTTTATGGCATCGGGAATAGTGAGAAAATATCTGTAACCCACATATATATCTTCAAAATAATGAACATAATCGGGATCTTCGGCAAATGTGTCGGCAGAAGGATAATCATTAAATGTTTTTGCGAATGTATCGGTTGTTTTGCCGGAGGGGTTTATATCGCCGCAAAGAATATCGGCAACAACACTTCCGGCTTCCATACCTGCCTGCCATGAAAGAAGACAAGCCTTTATTTTCTTGTTGCTTTTAATCCAAGAAACATCGATCATTCCGCCGATGTTAAGAACAACCACTATTTGTTTGAAATATTTAGTGGCATCATTAACAAGCTTTTCTTCATTGTCAGTAAGGTAAAAATCGCCTTTTTTGGAGCTTCGGTCAAAACTTTCTCTTGAAAAACGGTGTATTGTTATAATCGCAACATCCGAATTTTCGGCGGCTTCTTTAATAAGTTCTTCCGGTGTTTCGGGTTCGAAAATGAAAAAACTTTTTGGATCTTTTTTTAATATTGCCTTGCAATGTTTATCATAAAAAGCGGTTAACTTATCAAAGATTTTATAATCATCTGCTTTTTCGCAAAAACCGTCAAAAATGTTTTTGGCATACTCACAGTAAACACTGCCGCTGCCGCCGCCGCTTTTGATATAATCAAGCGAACCAACACCAAGCAGAGCTACCTTTGTGCCTTTTTTAAGCGGGAGAATACCGTCATTTTCAAGCAAAACCATTCCTTCGCCTGCGGTTTCCTTTGAAAGAGCAATATGTTCTTTGCATCCTGTAAGTCTTTTTCCGTCTTTACCGAGCGGAGTGGTAAGATTATATTTATATCGTGCCCATTTTTCGGGTTTAACAACAAATCCGGGTCTTATTGCGTCCATAAAAAAAGCTCCTTTTCCTTTTTTTACTTGTATTATATAGATAATTATTGTATAATGCAAGTAAGGATAGATAGAAAAATCGGACAAAAGTTGTAATAAAAGATAAAAAAAGTGAATGGGTGAGATTGTGAAAAAAGCATTTCGACAAATCAATAGGGAAACTATTTTCAGATTTCAAAACAGAATAAATTATCCGCCGCATCTTCATGATGATATTGAAGTGATATTCGTTAAAAAGGGAAGCGGCACAATTTATCTTGACGGCAAAAAATATACTTTCGGTGACAATTCAATTATTCTTGTTTTCCCAAATCAGGTTCATTTTTATTATGATTGCGATACTAACGGCGAATATTATCTCGGCATTTTCAGCGTTAAGCGGCTTTTGCATTACTCTTCAATATTATCAAATATGATTCCCGAAAGTCCGATTGTTAAAATCAATGAGAGTGAGAACAAAAATCTTTTCACACTTGTTAATATTTTTATGGATGAATTCAAAAACAGTTCAAATGATGTTATTGATTCATTTTCAACTCTTATTATGGGAAAAGTGCTTCGGCATTATGCTCTTTCAAAAAGGAAAACAACAGGTGATTCCGTTTCAAATGTTATTCGTTTCTGTGAAGAGCATTACCGCGAAAACATATCAATTTCCACCGTTGCCAAGCAACTGAAAATAAGCAAAAACTATGTTTCTTATATCTTCAGCAAAAATCTTAAAATCGGCTTTTGCGAGTATATAAATGCCCTTAGGATTTCCTATGCGATAAACCTTTTGGAAACTGAGGATATGAGTATAACCGAGATTGCCGATCTTTCCGGGTTCAATACGCTAAGAACATTCAACCGAGCGTTTTTGAATAAAATGGAAATTTCACCCACAAAGTATAAAAAACTGATAAATAAAAGGACTGCTGTTTAGCAGTCCTTTTTTCTGACTTAAATCGGATAATTTTCAGCATCAAGTGTATGCCTTAAAAGATAAATTGCATCATCACTGTCTGTTGTGCCGTCACCGTTAAAGTCACAGTTTTGGTTAAGCGGATAGTTTTCGGAGTCAAGCGTTGCGCGCAAAAGATATATAGCATCGTCACTGTCCACATTGCCGTCGCCGTTCAAATCTCCGATTACGGTTGGTGGTTCATTTTCGGTCTTTTTATATCCGCAGTCGCGGCAGGTGTCGCCTTCAAAATAATGGCCGCAAAATTGAATATGCGAGGCATCATTTAGGCAAATTCTTTTATGTGTAGTTTCATCGGCCGAGATCCAATCGCCGAAATCGTGTCCGATAGCTTTGATAACCGGATTATAAATCGGTGTTTTGCATTCTGAATCTGCAAAGATCATTCCGCATTCGCATTCATAATATTCGATGTTGCCGTCTTCGGTGCAGGTGGGGGAGGTGGCATTAACCTTTTTCACATTATGAATATGGGATAGCGTGAGTGTGAAATCCATTCCGCCGAAAATGCAGCCTTCAGTTGTGTGATTTTGTGTGGTGTAATATTTTTTCGCAACAAAACCCGGTTCAAGGTGAGAATATTCAAACAGCAAACTTCCGCCGTCTAAATAATAGTTTGTGTTGCCGTCAAGAAACAGTGAGAATGAATAGGTTTTATCCGTTTCAAATGTTTTTTCGCTGATGTTTTCAGACCAGCTCCATGAAGAACCGCTCTTTGTTGCTTTATACTGTCTTCCGTCAAACGAAACATAAACCACGGTTTTGTGAGTCACGGTGTTTGAAATTTTGCCTTCGCTGTATATCGTAGGATCAAATTTTTCAACCGCTTGCTTTATGCTGTCACCAACCTGAATATTCGGAAAAATAAGTTCGGCAATTGCACTTGTTTGCGGGGTGACCTTAAACACCTGATAGGTCACGCTGTCGGAAACTCTTGTTGCATAAGATGTAGTTTTAACGCAACCGATGTCACTGTTCGGAACAAAGGAAAAAGTTTTTGTGTAGAAATACGAAGTAGGGCTTTTTAATGTTCCCGTAACTTTAAGATAATAAGTTTTGCCTTTTTCAAGATTTGTTTCAAGACTTAGCGGAGAGGTAAGGGATGAATTTGAATACCATTCGTATTTAAGCGAAATTGCCGGGCGTTCATAATTTTCGTAATTATAGTCATAGGGGTTTAAGTAGGTGCTGAGCCATGTGTTTGTTAAAAATCCGCTTTGAATGTGAATTTGGTTTATACCCTTTTTGTTGTTTTTCGTTACCTTTTGATACTTGCAGTTCGGATTGGTGCAGGTGTAAATAATTTCGCCATAACCGTTATCCTTTCCGCTATCAAATTCATGGGCGGAAGAAACAAATTCTTCACAAACCGAGCAATAGAAAGAATGGGTTTTATCGTCTATTTGATAAGGGCTTTCGTTTGTTTTGTGAAGACAATTCACCTCGAAAGCCGTTTTGCATTCAACATAAATTGTTTTGCCGAAACTTGAAAATCCTAAAACTTTGCATTCTTCTCCGTTTAATGTAGCAAAGGTGTCGTCATCAAAAACATATCCCTGAGGAACACTAACGGCAATTCGCGGAGTATAGGAATTAAGCGGCTGGAAAGCGGTATCGGTTGTAAAGTTTGTTTCCTTGTTTTTCTTCCAAAGAGTTGATGTAACCTTTGCAATCGGATTGGTTGATTGTGCTATGGCGGCTGAAATAAGGTTAGAATCTTTTATTTTTCCGTCTTCATCCTGCACCCAATAAGCCAATCTCAGATCAAGGGTTTTAATCGTTGATTTAGGAGATTTTCCTTCAAAAATGAGTTCAAGTGTTTGATCGTCTTTTAATGTTTGGCTAACCAATGTAACGCCGTTGTAAGCACCCACCATAACATTTTTATATTCAATAAATCTGTAATAATCGGTCGATGAAACATTGACCTTGATTTGATAATTCGTTTCGGGTTTTACTTCGTCATCATATTCGCGGGTATCTTTGTTATAAAGCGTTATATCTTCAAAACAGTATGAATTTGAGGTGGAAGGTTTAATAATATTGTCCTTTGTTGTTTCAAATGGGGTAAGAGCTCCGTCATCCTTAAACTGAACATAAACAGACTCTATTCTGTGGGTTGCAATGGCTTCTTTTTTGTTTATGTTGGTGATGGTGTAATATTCTTTGTATTTGTTACCTATGGTGCTTATGGGTCTGGCATCAGGCCACTTGGGGTCGTTTACGCAAACATAACTCGCTTCAAGAATACTGTTTGATCCAAGATATAAATTTGACGGTCTGATTATATTTCTGGCATTATCATCATGATTTTTCACAATAATATGTGAAGAATAAAGGCGTAAAAGATAAAGTACATTCGTTTGTCTGATAGGTTGCACCAATGTATCAATATTAACATCAACATAATTGAATGTAAGCTTATCTGTTGAAGATGTAAAAATTCCGCCGAGCGCTTTTATATCAAGTGAAGGTACATAACCTTTGCAGCCGCTTCCGTCAAACTTAACGTTTATGAAATCCGAAAAGTTTATTCCGCCCGTGGGGGCATAGTTGTTGACAACCCTAATACCCCACGAATTATCTGAGGAGTAATTTTCATTTATGTAGTTTTTTCCAAAAAGGTGGAATGTAACATCATTAACACCGTTCATATCAATTTCGATGGAACCGCCGTAATAATCATCTAATGTAACTTCTATTCCTGCTGTTTTTGAGGAAGAAAGGGACCAACCGTCTCCCGAGATTTCTTGACCTGTCATAAGGT
>JAZUJA010000114.1:0-12983 GCA_045642495.1 Acutalibacteraceae bacterium | reverse complement strand
CTTATGATATAATACATTAAATATTGTAATTTCATATAATTTATTCTTAAGATAAGGAGAAAAAATATGGCCATTAAGTCTATTGATGATATATGGAGTCTTGTTTGCGAAGAATGCAAAAAGGAAGTTTCTGAAATTGCTTTTGATACATTTTTCAAATTCTTAAAGCCCGAAACATTTAATGCTTCCGAATTTGTTATTTCCTGTGAAACGGAATATCTTCGCGATACTCTTGAGGGACTTTACAGCGATCTTCTTAAAAAAGCCCTTAAAAATATTATGGGTATTGATTTCAAGCTTACATTTGTTGTTTCAAATATGGAGGAAAAGGCTGAGCGTGCTGAGGCTACCTGCGAAGGCCTTACCTTTGAAGATTTTTTCACATTTGATAATTATATCGTTGGTGCTAACAATAAATTTGCTTACACGGCATCTATGGCGGTTGCCGATAATAACAATATTATTTACAGTCCGCTTGTAATTTACGGTCCTTCGGGTGTCGGCAAAACGCATTTGCTGCTTGCAATTAAAAATCATATAAAGAAAAAATTCCCTTATAAAAAAATTGAATATCTGCGCGGTGAGGATTTTGCGATTCAGCTTATTCAGTCGCTTCAATACGGTAACCTCGGTATGGGAACTATTGATGATTTCCGCGATAAGTACAGAAACGCCGATGTTTTGCTTATTGATGATATTCACTTTATCGCCGGTAAAGAGCAAACGCAGGAAGAATTTTATAATACTTTTGACTCGCTTAAACGAAAAAATAAGCAGATAATCGTAACACTTGACCGTCCGCTTAAAGAGGTTAAAACTCTTGATGACCGTATTCGTTCCCGCCTTTCTTCCGGCCTTTTTGCCGATATAACCTCGCCCGATTTTGAAACAAGAGTAGGCATTATCAAGAAAAAAGCCGAACAAGCGGAAATTGAGCTTGATGAAAAACTTATTTTCTATATTTCCGAGCATATAACGGTTAATACAAGACAGCTTGAAGGCGTTATCAACAAGCTTCGCGCCTACATAAAAATTGAAAACAAAAAACCGAATATAACGATAATTCAAAACTTTATTAAAGATGTTATCGCGGATACCGTGCCGGAGCCTATTAAGATTGAAAAAATTATCGCCGAGGTTGCAAGAACCTATAATGTTTCCGAAAGCGATATTTTATCAAAGCGCAAAACGGCAAATCTTGTTCTTGCACGCCAGGTTGCAATGTATATCGCAAGAGAAACCACCGATCTTTCATATAAAGCGATCGGAGAAAAGTTCGGCAAGGATCACACAACCGTTTTATATAATGTAAACCGAATTGAAGACTTTTTATCGGACAAGCCTTATGAAAAAGAGCTTGTTGATGATATTATAAAAAATCTTCAAAGTGATAATTTCGCATAAAAAGTTATCCACCGTTTTAATGTTAATTAACCGATAGGTTATCCACATTTTAACATTTGATGATTATTTATCCTATTTATCCACTTTTTATCAAACGGCAATTTCCGAAAACTTTTTCCCTTAAAATGCGGGTTTTAATCACTTTTCCACATTTTCACCGCTATTATTATTACTGTTAAAAAAATTTATAAAATCTTTATATATATACGGAGGAAAAAAATGAAATTTTCAGTTGAAAGAGCAACTCTTTATGAAGCAGTTACAAAACTTCAAAAGGTTGTGGGACTTAAAACATCCATGCCTGTTCTTGAAGGAATTTTGATTTCTGCCGAGCAAGGTAAAATAACCATGGCGGCATACAATCTTGAAATGGGAATGAAAAAAGAAATGTATGCTCATACCGAAGAAGAGGGCGATATTGTTATAAATGCCCGCCTGCTCGGTGATATTTTAAGAAGCTTCAAGGGTGCGCTTGTTGAGATTGAAGCAGACGAAAAGCAAATGTGCCATATAAGAAGTGAAGAATCCGTATTTGATATTGTTGGTATGGCGGCGGTTGATTTTCCCGAAATGCCTTCTGTTGCGGACGGTAAAAAAGTCAGCATCAGCGGTGAAGTTTTGGCTGATATGGTTAAGGGTACCGGCTTTGCGGTAGCGCAGATTGAAGGATCACGACCGATCTTAACCGGTATTGATGTATCTGTTAAGGAAAATACAATTCAGTTTGTAAGTATTGACGGTTACCGTCTTGCTATCAGAAGACAGAAAACCGATATTGCCGATGATCTTGAATTTGTTGTATCGGGCAGAGCAATTTCCGAAGCGGTTAAACTTATAACCGATCAGAAACAGCCGGTTGAAATAACCGTTGGTGACCGTCTTATATCCTTCTCAATCGAGGATTATGTTTTCATTTCCCGCTTGCTTGAGGGCGAGTTTGTTGATTATGCAAAGATAATTCCCGATAGCTATACTCAAAGAATAAATATTGATTGCGCTGATTTCACAAATTCCATCGAGCGTGTATCTCTTCTTATAAATAATTCAAATAATATCCCGATAAGATGCAATTTTAAGGAAGAAGCACTTTATCTTTCCTGCGCCAGCGAAATGGGCAGAGTTAATGAAAAAATTGATGTTGCTCTTGAAGGTGCGGAATTTGAAATCGGTCTTAACAGCAAATATTTGCTTGATGCTTTGCATGCAAGTGATGATGGCGAGATCAGCATAAAGTTTAACGGCCCTAATGCCGGCGTTCTTATTGAAGCGGCTGATGATGCAAATAAAGATTTTCTTTATCTTTTAATGCCGATGAGGTTGAAATAATGCACGAAATATCAATTAAAGAAGAATTTATCAAGCTTGATAGTTTGCTTAAACTTTCGGGCGTTGCCGCAACGGGCGGTCAGGCAAAAATGATGATCGGCGAGGGTTTGGTTACCGTTAACGGTGAAATATGCCTTCAAAGAGGAAAAAAAATCCGCCTTGGCGATAAGGTTCAATTTGAAGATGAGGTTATAAAAATAGTAAATGCAGGTTAATAAACTTATCTGTGCAAACTTTCGCAATATCGAAAATGTTCAAATCGAGCCGCATAAAAGAATGAATGTTATTTGCGGCGAAAATGCGCAGGGAAAAACAAATCTGCTTGAAAGTATCTGGCTTTATACGGGCGCTAAAAGTTTTCGCGCGGTTAAAGACTCTTCATTTATTAAATTAGGTGAACAGCGCGCCAAAACCACAATGCAATTTTTATCCCGAGGGATTGAAAATACCGCGAGTATGGAATTCAGGGAAAAGCGCAGTATTATTCTTAATGATAAAGCGCTTCAAAATCCCGCAAAATTGGCAGGTTACTTTTCGGCGGTTGTTTTTTCGCCAACCGATTTAATGCTGCTTTCGGGCGGACCCGATAAACGCAGAAAGTTTTTGGATTTATCAATAGGGCAGTTATATCCGGCTTATATTGATCTGCTTTATTCATATATGCGCTCGGTAAAGCAGAGAAACAGTCTTATAAAAGCTTTAAGAACCGACGGTTCGGTTTCATTTCTCATTGATTCTTTTGAGGATGAAATCGCATTAACGGGCGAAAAGATAATAAAATACCGTGCGGATTTTATAGAAAAAATGAAAAAATATATTCCCGAAATTTTCGGCGGAATATCAAGCGGTCAGGAAAATGCGGAAATATCCTATATAACATCTTCTGCAGATAGCTTGCGTCAGGCACTGCAAGAGTCACGAAAAACCGATATTTTAACGGGAACTACCTCCGTAGGGCCCCACCGTGATGATATTGATATGAAAATTAACGGTTTATCCGCCAAAGCGTTCGGCTCGCAGGGGCAAAAGCGCAGCTGCGCGCTTTCCTTAAAATTCGCGTTTGCCGAAATTGTTAACGAGCTTTGCGGCGAATATCCCGTTTGCCTTTTGGATGATGTTATGAGTGAGCTTGATAAGGGCCGCCAGAACTATATACTTAATCATATTAAAAATATGCAGTCGTTTATCACCTGTTGTGACAGTGAAAGCATCAGCGGTCTATGCGACGGCGCAGTTTTTAATGTTAGCGGAGGTAGAGTTATATAATATGTATCTTCACCTCGGAAACGGAATTATCATAAATACAAATGATCTTATCGGTATATTTGATCTTGATAACGCAACTGTTTCAAAAAGAACGCGCGATTATCTTAACCGCGCCCAAAAGGAAAACAAAATAGTTGTTATCGGAAACGATCTTCCGAAATCATTTGTTGTTTGCAGGGATAAATCGGGAAAAGATAAGGTTTATCTTTCGGTTTTATCTTCGGCAACGCTGCTTCAAAGAAGCGCATTAAAAAACAGTTTATAAATTCACTTTATATAAAAGGGAGAAGAAAAAATGAGTGACGATTTGAAAATACCCGTTACCGAACAGTACGATGAAAATTCGATACAGGTACTTGAGGGATTAGAAGCCGTTCGCAAAAGACCCGGTATGTATATCGGATCAACCGGTGAGCGCGGTCTTCATCATCTTGTTTATGAAATTGTTGATAACTCGATAGATGAAGCACTTGCGGGATTTTGCGATAAAATTTTGGTTGAGCTTCTTGATGACGGTATAATAAGGGTTACGGATAACGGCCGCGGAATACCGGTTGGTATCCACCCGAAAATGGGAATACCGACAGTAAGCGTTGTTTTCACCGTTCTTCACGCGGGCGGTAAATTTGGCGGAAACGGATATAAGGTTTCGGGCGGACTTCACGGCGTTGGCGCTTCGGTTGTTAATGCGCTTTCAAGCTGGCTTGAGGTTGAGGTTAAGGACGGAACACATATCTATAAGCAAAGATATGAAAAGGGCAATATCGCTGAAGAACTTAAAGTTATCGGCGATACAAATGAAACGGGAACAACCGTTACATTCAAGCCCGATCCGACTATCTTTACCGATACAACAAGATATGATTACGATACTTTACTTGTTCGTCTTCGCGAGCAGGCATTCCTTAATGCCGGAATAAGAGTTGTTCTTAAAGATAAACGCACCGATGACCTTGTTATTCCCGATAGAGAGGATGACCTCTGCTTTGAGGGCGGTATTAAATCATTTGTTGAGTTTATCCTTGAAGGCAGTAAGAAAGAGCGCCTTAACAGTGATGTTATCTATGTTTCGGGAACAGATAAGGATGAATCGGTTGCCGAAATCGCGCTTTTATGGTGCACAGGGTATGATCAGAAGATCGTTTCGTTTGCTAACACCGTTCATACTATCGACGGCGGTACTCATGAAACCGCATTCCGCCAGAGCTTGACAAGGGCAATCAATAAATATGCCAAAAACTTTAAGCTTCTTAAAGAATCCGATACAAACCTTAAGGGTGAGGATATCCTTGAAGGTATTATCGCCGTTATCAGCGTTAAGCTTACCGATGCTCAGTTTGAATCGCAAACAAAGGGCAAGCTCGGTAATACTTCAATCGGAACTCTCGTTAACAATATTATTGCCGATAAGATGTATCATTATCTTGAAGATCATCCGGCAGAGGCAAAAATAATCGTTTCAAAGGCAATTGCTTCCTCAAATGCGCGTGAAGCGGCGCAAAAGGCAAGAAACCTTGAGCGTAACCGCGCAGGTATCGCAGGTAAAGTCAGAATGCCCGAAAAACTTAAAGACTGCATTTCAAACGATGCCAATAAAACCGAAATCTTCATCGTCGAGGGAGATAGTGCGGGCGGCAGTGCCGTTGAAGGCAGAAACAGCACCTATCAGGCAATACTTCCTCTTTGGGGTAAAATGCTCAATGTTGAAAAAGCAAGAGTTGATAAGGTTTACGGCAATGAAAAGTTGACCCCCGTTATCGTGGCACTCGGCACCGGTATCGGCGAAAACTTTGATATAAATAAACTGCGTTATGATAAAATTGTTATTATGGCGGATGCCGATGTTGACGGAAGCCACATCAGAACACTTCTTTTAACATTCTTCTTCCGCTATATGCCGCAGCTTATCGAAACCGGCCATATTTATATCGCTCAGCCGCCGCTTTTCCGCGTTGCAAAGGGCAAAAAATATTATGATGCCTTCACCGATGAGGAAAAGGATAAGTTTGTTGAAGAGTTAGGCTCTAATGTTGATATTCAGCGCTATAAGGGTCTTGGTGAAATGGACCCCGATCAGCTTTGGGAAACAACACTTGACCCCGAACGCAGAACGATGCTCCGTGTTACTATGGAGGATGCCGCCGCGGCGGACGAAACCTTCACCATGCTTATGGGTGAAGAGGTTGAGCCGAGAAGAAAATTCATCGAAGATAACGCTTTGTTCGTTACCGATCTTGATATTTAAGGAAAGGAGAGATTTTTGTTATGGCTAAAAAGATTGAAGAAAGACCTTGGCCCGAGAGCGAGCAAACCAACATTAACCCCATTGAAATAACCGATGAAATAAAACAGGATATGCTTCAGTATTCAATGTCGGTTTTGGTCGGTCGTGCTCTGCCCGATGTGCGTGACGGTCTTAAACCCGTTCACAGAAGAATACTCTATACCATGTATGAAAACGGTCTCTCCCCGGATAAGGCATACCGTAAGTGCGCAGACACGGTAGGTACCGTGCTTGGTAGATACCATCCGCACGGTGACGCCAGCGTTTACGATGCAATGGTTCGTATGGCGCAGGACTTTTCACTTCGCTATCCGCTAATAGACGGTCACGGAAACTTCGGTAATATTGACGGTTTCCCTGCCGCTGCTTACCGTTATACAGAGTCGAGAATGAACCGCTTATCCCTTCACATGCTCGATGATATTGATAAGGAAACGGTTGATTTTACACCTAACTATGATAACCGCTTGGAAGAGCCTACCGTTCTTCCCGTTCGCTTCCCGCAGCTGCTTGTTAACGGATCTTCGGGTATCGCCGTTGGTATGGCAACCGAAATCCCGCCCCATAACTTAGGCGAGGTTATCGACGGTATGTGCTGCCTTATTGATAATCCCGAGGCGGATCTTTCCGAGCTTTGTCAGTACATAAAGGGCCCCGATTTCCCAACCGGCGGTATCATCATGGGCAGAAGCGGCATTCGTGCGGCTTATGCTACCGGCCGCGGCAAGATCACCCTTCGCGGTAAAGCCGAAATTGAGGAGATCCACGGCGGAAAATTCAGAATTACCATAACCGAAATACCCTATAAGGTTAAAAAGCAGGATCTTGTTAAGCATATTTCCGATCTTGCAAATGAAAAGCGCATTGAGGGTATTGATGATGTTGTTGACTATTCATCAAAGCGTGACGGCGGTATCCGTATCGTTGTTGATGTTAAGCGTGACGCAAATCCGCAGGTAGTTCTTAATAAAATTTATTCTTATACTGCGTTGCAAACCACGATCGGCGCAATTATGCTTGCCATCGTAAACGGCAAACCGCAGATTTTAACCCTTAAAGAGATGCTTCAAAACGCGATTGATTTCCAATGCGAAATTATTCGCCGCCGCACGATTTTTGACCGCAGAAAAGCGCAGGAACGCGCTCATATACTTGAAGGTCTTAAAATCGCGCTCGATTTTATTGATGAGGTTATCTCGATCATCCGTAACAGCAAGACTATCCCCGAAAGTAAGCAGGCACTTACCGACCGTTTCGGGCTTGACGATATTCAAACAACGGCTATCGTTCAGATGCAGCTCGGTAAACTTGCCGGTATGGAAAAACAGAAAATTCTTGATGAATTGCAGGAAAAACTTGATTTCATCAAGGAATGTGATGAAATTCTCGCTTCTCACGAAAGAATTCTCGATATCGTTAAAACCGAATCTCTTAACCTTCGCGATAAGTTCTCTGATGACCGCAGAACGGAAATCAGCGATGTTGCGGGCGAGGTTGATATTGAAGACCTTATCCCCGAAGAAGAATGCGTTATAACAAAAACCGCAAACGGTTATATCAAGCGCCTTCCCGCTGATACATATAATGTTCAGCATCGCGGCGGCAGAGGTATAACGGGTATGACAACTCGTGAAGAAGATAACATTGAGAATATGTTTGTTTGCTCCTCTCATGATAGGATAATGCTTTTCAGCAACTTAGGCCGTGTTTACAGAATAAAGGCTTATGAAATTCCCGAGGGCTCAAGAACAGCAAAGGGAATGAACCTTATCAATGTTGTTCCGCTTATGCCCGATGAGAAGATAAAGACCATTATCCCGGTTACCGATTCCGATGAGGAACAGCGCTATATCTGTATGATAACAAGAAAGGGCGTTGTTAAGCGCACCCGCCTTTCCGACTTTAAGAACACAAGAAAAACAGGTATTATCGCTATCTCCATTGATGAGGATGATGAGCTTAACGCGGTTAGAATGACCGATGGCAGCGATACTTTGCTTGTTGCAACCAAAAAGGGTAAGGCGATCCGCTTTAACGAACAGCAGGTTCGCTCTATGGGCAGAACGGCAAGAGGCGTTAAGGCGATGAATATGGCAGAAAACGATGAAATCGTTGATATGGCTCTTTGCAAAGAGAATACAAGGATTTTAACCATAACCGAAACCGGTTACGGCAGAATAAGTCCCGTTTCCTGCTATCGTTTGCAGTCCAGAGGTGGTAAGGGTCTTACAAACTATCGCGTTGAGAAATACGGCGATGTTGCGGCAGTTCTTCCCGTTGAGGAAAATGAGGATATCATAATGATTGCTTCAAACGGTATCGTTATAAGAATTTTCGCCGGCGATATTTCCGAATTTGCGCGTCCTGCAAAGGGTGTACGCGTAATGCGTGTTGCCGAGGGCGAGAAAATTCTTTCCGTTGCCAAGGCAGAGCATGATGAAGGGGAAGTAAGCGGCACTCCCGATGCGGCAGATGCGGATGCAGGTGCTGTTGAAAACGATGAGGAATAACGGATTTTCCGTTTAATTGGAGTGTTTTATGAATACTTTTAATTATAATGAGGGGGCAACTTCCGCCCCCTGCAAAAAAGAAATCAGAAAAACCGCCGTTGCGGTGGGTGTTCCCCTTATTTTGCTGATTGCGCTTTTCAGATTTTGGAGTTATGCGGTTTATGGCTTTATGGGTATTTTCGGATATTCTTTAAGCCACACAAAAGCAATTCTTCGCGGTGCCGAAGCAGGCGAGGTTTTGCAAATTGTTATATCGCTTATCGGCTCGGTTCTGTTTTTCGCGGTCTGCGCTAAAATTTGCGGACTTAATTTAAGCAAAACCGTTATGCTCTCAAAACCGAAAAAGGATATAACATTTCCGCTTATTCTTTTCGGTGTCGGTTTTTGCGCTTTCACAAATATTGCGGTCTTTTTCGGTGGCAGAATATTTGATGTTTTCGGTGTTAAATATTCCGTTCCCATGCCACAGCTGCCTAAAACCGTTCCGGGAATTATGCTCTCGATCATATCAACCGTCATTGTGCCGGCTTTTGCCGAGGAATTTGCTTTGCGTGGCGTTGTAATGGGTTCGCTTAAAAAGTTCGGTAATTTGTTTGCCGTTTTAACAAGCGCTGTTCTTTTCTCGTTTTTGCATAGAAATTTTGAGCAGATTCCGTTCACATTTTTTGTCGGTCTTGTTTTGGGCTTTGTTGCCGTTAAGGCAAATTCCATTTGGCCTGCAATGCTTATTCACGGAATAAATAACGGAATTTCGGTTTTTCTTGATATTTTGCGGCCGTGTGTTTCCGTTTCGCAGCTTAATCTGATTTATAATTTTTATCTTTTGATAGCTATGGTGCTTATGATAGTGAGCGTGCCAAAAATTAGCCGATTGAACGGATTTTCCATTTCTAAGGGTGAGTGCGCACTTACCGAGAATGAAAAATACACCGCATTTTTCACCCATCCGCTCATAATCATTTTTATAGCATTCTGCCTGATAAGAGCATTTTCATATTTCTTTTAACATTTTTTGGCGGGAGGAAAACTCCCGCCGTTTTGGTTTGCTGAATAAAAAATTGTATGGTGTGGGCACATTTCACACTTGAGAGGATAAATATTATTAAAAAAGGAGGGGCAACAATGAATGCCGCTTATATGGATGAAGCAATAATCGAAGCCGAAAAAGCGCTTGAAAACGGCGAAATTCCGGTTGGCGCGGTTATTGTTAAAAACGGTGAAATCATCGCGCGCGCGCATAACCGCCGCGAGGAAAAACAAAATGCCCTTTCTCATGCCGAAACAGAGGCCATAAACATCGCCTGCGAAAAGCTCGGCGATTGGCGACTTGAGGGTTGCGAAATGTATGTCACGCTTGAGCCCTGTCTTATGTGCTCAGGTGCTATCATAAACGCGCGGATAAAAGAGGTTATTTTCGGCGCATACGATATAAATGCGGGTTGTATGGGCTCTGCCGTTTCGGTCTGCCAACTGCCAAACTGCAATGCCGAGGTTTTCGGCGGAATAAGGCAGGAAAAATGCGAAGCTCTGCTTGACCGTTTTTTTAAGGGAGTGAGAGAAGATAAAGGATAAAATCGCCAAGATAATAACCGATGCCGGCGTAGCCGACTATGGTTTTTGCGCCTTTTCGGAAATAAAAGATCATCTTTTGCCCTGCCGCGCGCTTAGCAGGATACCCGAAAACTGCAAAACCGCCGTTATGGTTATTTTTCCATATAAGGTCAAGGACAATGCGCCCGAAAACATCAGCCGATATGCCGCCGTGCCGGATTATCACATAATCTGCGGCGAATACCTTGAAAAAATAAAGGAAAATTTGCAAAAATCTTTTCCCAAAAATCAATTTGAATACTTTATTGATAATTCTCCCGTTCCCGAGGTTTATGCCGCGTCTGTTGCGGGGCTTGGAATGATCGGCGAAAACGGACTGCTTATAAACGAAAAATACGGCAGCTTTGTTTTTATCGGCGAAATTTTAACCGATATTGAGATTTTTTGCGAAAACAAGGTGCAAAAATGCGAAAATTGCGGAAAATGCAAGGCGGTCTGCCCGGTGGATCTTCAAAAATCCGAGTGTCTTTCGGCGGTAACTCAACAAAAAAGGGAGTTAGACGAAAATCAAAAGCGTCTGCTTGCCGAAAACCGACTTGTTTGGGGTTGCGATATTTGCCAAAATGCGTGTCCGCATAACAAAAACGCGCAAAAAACATACATAGAAAAGTTTTCTGCGCTTTACCGAAACCGTTTTTCAAGCGGCGAATCGCCCGATTTGCGCCCATATTGCTGGCGCGGCGCAAAATATCCAGAGCGAAACCTTAATATAATTGAAGAAAAATAAAAAAAGGGACTGCAACGAGAAAAATCGTTACAGTCCTTTATAATTTTAAGATTTATCAGAAAATACCCTGTGCAATCATAGCATCTGCAACCTTCTTGAAGCCGGCAATATTTGCGCCTGCAACAAGGTTATAACCAAGGCCGTATTCCTCGGCTGCTTTTGCGGATTCATCATGGATGGTGGTCATCATCTTTTGAAGCTGTTTGTCAACCTCTTGGGCTGTCCAAACAAGATGCTCATGGTTTTGTGACATTTCAAGAGCTGAAACGCCAACGCCGCCTGCGTTAACTGCCTTTGAGGGAGCAACAATAACGCCCGTCTGGTTGCAAAGGAATGTGAGCGCTTCGTTGGTTGTGGGCATATTTGCAACTTCGATGTAATATTTAATGCCGTTTTGGGCAATCTTCTTTGCGCTTTCAATATCAACATCGTTCTGCATTGCGGAGGGCATAATGATATCTGCCTTAACGCCCCAAGGCTTTTCGCCCTTGAAGAAGGGAACGCCGAACTTATCGGCATAATCTTGAACGCGGTTGCGGTTGGATTCGCGCATTTCAAGCAAATAGTTTACCTTTTCCTCGCTTGAAGAAACGCCTTCTTCGTCGAGAATATAACCGTCAGGACCGGAAAGGGTGATAACCTTTGCGCCGAGGTGCATCGCCTTTTTGCAGATGCCCCATGCAACGTTGCCGAAGCCGGAAATCGCAATGGTTTTGCCCTTAATATCTTCGCCTTCATGCTTCAATACTTCATTTAAGTAATACATTGCGCCGTAACCGGTGGCTTCGGGACGGGTGAGTGAGCCGCCGTAAGAAAGGCCTTTGCCGGTGATAACGCCGTTTTCAAACGCACCTTTGAGTCTTCTGTACTGACCGTAAAGGAAGCCGATTTCTCTGCCGCCAACGCCCATATCACCTGCCGGAACGTCGGTATCAGGACCTATATATCTGAAAAGCGCGGTCATAAAGCTCTGGCAGAAGCGCATGATTTCGGCATCCGACTTGCCTGCCGGGTCAAAGTCAGATCCGCCCTTTGCGCCGCCGATCGGAAGACCGGTAAGAGAGTTTTTGAAGATCTGTTCAAAACCTAAGAACTTAATGATGGAGGGGCAAACATTCTTCTGGAAACGAAGGCCGCCCTTGTAGGGTCCGATTGCACCGTTAAATTGGCAACGGTAACCTGTGTTTGTGTGTGCTTTGCCGTTATCATCAACCCAAACAACGCGGAATGTAAACATTCTTTCGGGTTCGGTAAGGCGACCTAAAAGGTCAACATTTTCATATTCGGGGTGGCGATCAATAACCGGGGAGAGTGAAGATAAAACTTCTTCAACTGTTTGAATGAACTCGGGCTCATTCGAATGATTTTTTCTAACGTTTTCAATAACGCTTTCAACATACTTGTTCATTTTCTCATCCTCCAAAATTTGCGAACAGATTTTCAGAATATAACTATAATAGATATAGAAATATTCTATAATCAATTCCGAAAACGATAATATCACAGTTTTTCGATATATGCAATAGAATTGATAAAAAATAAACACACTTTTTTACCGCATTTTAGTTATGATAGGTATAATTTGAAAGTTATAACAAAATGCAAGTTGATATATAATTTACAAAAAAACTTGTATTTTCGGAAAATAGTGGTAATATATATAATAGACAAAAATTTATTTTTCGGAGGTAATCCTAATGGATGCAAAAAACATCGAAAAATACGGTATTGCCAATGTTGGCGAAATCGTGTACAACCCCTCTTATGAAATGCTTTTCGAAGAGGAAACAAAAGAAAATCTCGAAGGATACGAAGTTGGCAAGGTTACTGAGCTTGACACAGTTAATGTTATGAC
>JAZUJA010000113.1:0-4150 GCA_045642495.1 Acutalibacteraceae bacterium | reverse complement strand
TTTATTGATGAATATAAACCTGTTTCTTCCGAATATACTGAAAAACAGTTCAAACGCTTCAACGCTCTTTATGATGCGGCACTTAAAATAAACGAAATTTGAGGTGACATATATGAAACTCTTGATTGATGATGCGAATATTGAAAATATAAAAGAAATTTTTAATTATTATCCTGTTGACGGTGTAACAACAAACCCATCAATCCTTTGCAAAAACGGAAAAGCACCTTATGATGTATTGAAAGAAATCCGTGAGTTTATCGGAAAAGACGCTCAACTTCATGTTCAGGTTATTTCAACCGTTGCCGAAGCTATGGTTGAAGAGGGAAGAAGGATTGTTGATACCTTGGGCAGAAACACATTTGTTAAAATCCCGACTATCCCCGAAGGATTAAAAGCAATGCAGATTCTTTCTTCCGAAGGTTATAATGTTACGGCAACTGCAATTTATACGCCTATGCAGGCTTTCCTTGCGGGAAAATCAGGTGCTCGCTATGTTGCTCCTTATGTAAATAGAATTGATAACTTGGGTGCGGACGGTGTTGCAACAACAAGGGAAATCATCGATATTTTCCGTGCAAATAATATGGAAACCGAAGTTCTTGCCGCAAGCTTTACAAATACAATGCAGGTGCAGTCACTCTGCCTTTTTGGCGCAGGTGCAGCAACCGTGGCTCCTCAGGTGTTCTTTAATCTTATTAAAAATGCAAGTGTTACTTCTGCCGAAGATGTTTTCATTTCCGATTTTGAAAAACTTTGCGGCGAAGGAAAAACTATGTTGAATTGTGGTGAATAATATGTCAATAATATCTCCTTCTATTTTATCTGCTGATTTTGTAAATCTCGAAAGAGATTTCAATATGGTTAAATCAACCGGCGCAAAATGGCTTCATGTTGACTGTATGGATGGTACATTCGTTCCAAATATGGCTTTTGGCTATGCGGCTGTTAAATCTATCCGTAACGTAACCGATATGGTTCTTGATGTTCACATGATGATAGATCGCCCCATTCGTTATGTTGATCAGTTTTGCGAAGCAGGAGCTGATTACCTTACCATTCATGTTGAGGCAGATACTCCCGAAAATACTATGGCAGCTCTTGATAAAATCAAGGCTCACGGTGTTAAAACCGGTCTTTCGGTTAAGCCGAAAACTCCGGCTGAGGCAATTCTTCCTTATATAAAGAAGTGCGACCTTATTTTGGTTATGACGGTTGAACCCGGTTTCGGTAACCAGAAGTTTATGGCTGATATGATGCCGAAACTTAAAGAAATCCGCGAGATAATTGATCGCGAAAATCCCGGTTGTCATCTTGAAGTAGATGGCGGCATAAATCTTGAAACAGGGGAGACCTGCAAGCAAAACGGCGCAGATGTTTTTGTTTCCGGTTCTTCTTACTTCAAGGCAGAGGATAAGGCGGCATTTGTTAAGGAAATAGAAAAATAATTCAGTTTTTTATATATAATGAAGTGTTTAGCCGAATTTCGACAAAACACTTCATTATTTTTTATTGTCGTAATGTTAACTTTTGTGCAAAATAACATAGAATTTTTGTATGGATTTGGACTGAAAAACTATTTCACAACTAAAATGATCAGTAAAACACGCCATACTTTGTGCAATTTTAACAATAAAATTATTTAATTTAGTCAAATTGACTATTTACAAATGCGTTATTTTATTATATAATTGTCATTGCAAGTATGGGGTAAATTATGCATGCCCCGAATGTTGCTATTATTTTTTATCAAATGGAGGTTATTTTTGATGAAAAGAATCGTATCATTGATTTTGTGCTTGATGCTCGTTGTTGGCTTGTTCGCAGGTTGCGGCAGCAGCGATGGTGTTAAGAAGGGCGATGGCTCTACTCTTAACATCGGTCTTTGCACAAAACCGCTTATTGAAGACTATGAAAACAATGGCTTCACTAAGTGGATTGAAGAACAGAGTGGCTATAAAATAGAGTTTACTTTCTATTCAAGTAACGCTAATGATGCCAAAACTCAGCTTTCCACCACATTAGCTGGCGGAGACAAACTCCCTGATATCCTTTGGGGTATCTCACTCGGTACTGATGTTTATACCGAGTATGGTGAAGACGGTTACATTATTGACCTTGCTCCTTATTATAATGATAAGGAAAAGTCCAAGGTATTCTGGGATCGTTTTGAAAACGAAATCAGCAAGCAGGAACAGGATGACTATCTCCGCGCTTTAACCAATCCTGAAACCAAGGCTATGTATGTTTTCCCCACCATTCAGACTTCTGAAGTTGACGTAATGGACTATGTTCTTTACATCAACAAGACTTGGCTCGATAAACTCGGCCTTGCAATGCCTAAGTCAATGGATGAGTTCTACAATGTTCTCGTTGCATTCCGTGATAAGGATCCTAACGGCAACGGCCTTCAGGATGAAATCCCGCTCATCGGCGGTGGTAACACCATCAACGGTAACATCGTTAACTACCTCATCAACCAGTTCTGCTACTTCAATGTAAAAGACGGTAAGATCTTCAGCCTCGAAAACGGCAAGCTCGGCACACCTTTCACCACCGATGCTTATCGTGAAGGCCTTAAGCTTGCTAACAAGCTTTATGCTGAAAAGCTTCTCTCTTCACTTTCTCTTACAATGGGTACCAGCGAACTTAAGACAATGCTTTGTCCTCTTCCGGATGCTTCCGGCAATGTAGATCCTTCTTCTATCCTTGTTGGTGCATTCTGCGGACACCTTACTCTCGTTGTTGATAACGATGCTCCGGCATTCAACAACTATGAGCCTATGGATTACTGGGCTAACTGTGTTGTAAACAGAAACCTTCACGATTACAACGTATTCATCACTGCTGACTGTGAGAAACCCGATGATGCATGGAACTTCCTTATGACAACATTCACTAAGGAGGCTTCTCTCCGTATGCGTTACGGTGAGTATGGCGTTGACTGGACTGATGCTGATGAGAATTCTGAATCTTACATCGGTAAGAAAGCTGAAATCAAGCTCATCAACAACGTATTTGCTCAGCAGAACTCTTCTATCTGGGGCGGCGTTATCGGTACAATGTGTATCGATGCAGAAAACGAAGCAACTCAGGTTGAAGGTGCAAATGAATGGATGACCGAAAGAAACAAGAAATTCGGTATTGCTCAGAAGAACTTCATGGCTGCTGCTGAAAAGTACAACCCGAAGGAAATCTGCCCCGTTCTTAACTATACTCAGGAAGAAAAAGACAAGTACGATATGACAATGTCTAACGTTAAGTCTTACATCTCTACTGCACGTTCTCAGTTTGTTACCGGCGCTATCAATCCTAACAGTGACAGCGATTGGCAGGCATACCTTAAGCAGCTCGATACTTTGGGTCTCCAGGATTACTTAACTCTTGCTCAGACTTCTTATGATCGTCAGCTTAAGAAATAATAATAGCAACTGATAAATTACTTTAATTTTCAGGCGACCGTGCTGATAATTCGGTGCGGTCGTCAAATCAATAGAAAGGATGATGAAAGGTGAGCAAAAAAACCAAAAACATAGAACTCATGAAAAATGGTTCCGGTTATGGTTGGGTTAGATTTAAGCAATCTTGGCAACTTCAGCTTATGCTTTTCTTGCCGTTCTTCTACATAATCTTGTTCCATTACGGTCCTATGTATGGTTTGCAGATTGCCTTCCGTAAGTATCGTGCTCGTGATGGTATCTGGGGCAGCGCTTGGGTTGGTTTGGATAACTTTAGAGAGTTCTTTGCTTATTATAGATGGAAAATCCTTGTTAAAAATACACTTGGTATTTCTCTCTATTCATTGGTCGCCGGATTCCCGATTCCGATCATTTTGGCATTGGTTCTCCATGTAAATGAGCATAAGGTGCTTAAAAAAATTACGCAGAATGTATCTTATATTCCGCACTTCATTTCAACGGTTGTTATGGTTGGTATTCTTAACCAGGTATTCAACCCTGTTACCGGTATTTACGGTACCATCAATAAATGGTTAGGTATTGTAAATTATGTTGATATCCGTTCAAGTGAAGCTGCTTTCCGTCATCTTTATGTTTGGTCCGGTATTTGGCAGACAATGGGTTGGAGCACCATTCTTTATGTTGCAGCTCTTTCCGCCGTTTCACCTGAACTTCATGAAGCTGCTAAAATT
>JAZUJA010000112.1:0-30675 GCA_045642495.1 Acutalibacteraceae bacterium | reverse complement strand
GCGGCGATGACAACATTGCCGTTAACGGCAGAACGAACAACATCAAAAGAGATGCTTCCGCCGTCAATATAAAGCTTTTTATATTTTATAAGATCCGCAGGGGAATCAGCCCACGGATTTATTCTAACCATACCGCGAACGCCGTGCGTTCCGACGATTTTTCCTGTTTCTAAAAATTCTTTTCTCATAACACTCACATAAAAGTAAAAAGCCCGCAGATCGCTGCGGGCTTAAAATTAAACTAATCGATTTCAACCGCAACTTTCTGGTCATTGCGATTAGCTGCGGCACGCATAACTGTGCGTATTGCCTTAGCTATTCTGCCCTGTTTGCCGATAACGCGACCCATATCATTTTCAGCAACGTGAAGATGATATACGATAACGCCTTCTTCATTTACTTCATCAACAGTAACATTAACGGCAGAAGGGTCTTCAACAAGACCTTGCGCCATTGAAACTAAAAGTTCATTCATTGTGCTAAATCTCCAAACTAAAAAATAAATTATTTGATTACGCCGTTCTTTTTAAGAAGAGCTTTAACGGTATCGGTGGGCTGAGCGCCGTTTCCGATCCACTTCTGCGCCTTTTCGGCATCGATCTGTACTATTGCGGGTTCCTTAGTGGGATCATAGTAACCGATTTCTTCGATAAAACGACCGTCACGCGGATAGCGGGAGTCTGCAACAACTACACGGTAAAAAGGAGCTTTTTTAGCACCGATTCTGCGAGGTCTGATTTTAACTGCCATTTTCTACACCTCCGAATAAAAAATTATCTTAAAGGATTAAACCTTAAAAACCGAAATTTCCGGGATTCATTCCGCCCATGCCGCCAAAACGGCGCATAAGCTTTTTCTTTCCGCCCTTTGTGTTCATCTGCTTGAACATTTTTTTCATTTGATCATACTGCTTCATAAGGCGGTTGACATCTTCAACCTGCATTCCGCTGCCCTTTGCAATTCTGCGGCGACGGGAAGCATCAATAAGGTCCGGCTTTGCACGTTCCTTCGCGGTCATGGATTTTATGATTGCCTCAACGCGATCCATTTGGCGATCATCAATATCAACATCACGAATTTGTTTATCCATTCCCGGAATCATTGACATAAGACTTTTCAAGTTGCCCATTTTCTTTATCTGAGAGAACTGATCAAGAAGATCATTCATATCAAACTTGTTTTCCTGAAGTTTTCTTGCGGCTTCCTCGGCTTTCTTCTCGTCAAGCTCACTCTCAACCTTTTCGATAAAGGAAAGAACATCGCCCATACCGAGAATTCTTGTAGCCATTCGGTCGGGATGGAACTCATCAAGCTGATCGAGCTTTTCGCCGACACCGGTGAACATGATCGGTTTTCCCGTAACCGCTTTAACGGAAAGGGCGGCACCGCCGCGCGTATCACCGTCTAACTTAGTAAGAATAATACCGTCGATTTCAAGAATATCGTTGAATGCTTTTGCAACATTAACGGCATCCTGACCCACCATAGAGTCAATAACAAGCAAAATGTTGTTAACTTCAACCGCTTTTGTAACGCGGGTAAGCTCTTCCATAAGCTCGTTATCTATGTGAAGTCGGCCGGCAGTATCGAGAATGACGTAATCATAACCGTAGTCACGCGCCATTTTAACCGCCTCAACGGCGATTTTTTCCGGCTTTTCGGTTCCCATTTCAAAAACGGGAACATCAACCTGACTACCTACAACCTTTAACTGCTCAATAGCGGCAGGACGGTAAATATCGCAGGCAACAAGCAACGGACGGTTGCCTTTTGATTTAAGGAATTTTGCAAGTTTTGCGGCATGGGTTGTTTTACCGGAACCTTGAAGACCGCAAAGCATAATAACCGTTGGAATCTTAGAGGATGTTTTAAGGCGGGAAACCTCACTGCCCATAAGAGCGGTAAGTTCTTCACGAACGATTTTAATAACCATTTGCGCGGCGGTAAGACTTTCCATAACATTTTCGCCGATGCATTTTTCGGCAACGCTGTTGGTGAAATCTTTTGCGACCTTATAGTTAACATCTGCTTCCAAAAGGGCAAGACGAACCTCACGCATGGCTTCTTTAACGTCGCTTTCGGTAAGGCGACCGCGGTTTTTAAGCTTTTTGAACACCGCACCTAATTTATCCGAAAGATTTTCAAATGCCATAAATATCCTCCTTTCCTCAAAGATCGTTTATTATCTGAACGATTTTTTCGTTGTTTTCGTTTATGTTTTCTGCAAGAGTTTTAAGAAGGCGGAATTTTTTTTCGTATCCGCACTTTTTTTCAAAAGAATATAGCTCCTCGGTGGCGCGCATTATAAGATCACGCACACCCTGACGGGTTATTCCCTCATTTTCGGCAATTTCCGCAAGAGAAAGATCATCAAAATAATAATGCTGCGCTACAACGCGTTGTTTTTCGCTTAAAAAAGCACCGTAAACATCAAGCAAAGCGCCAACATAAAGATCTTTTGCCAAAAAGAACACCTGCCTTCTTGTAAAGAAAATTTCTTTACAGATGACATTCTATCACAAAGTGTTCCTTCTGTCAAGTTTTTTTCTTTACATTGTTTGGAATTTGCAGGTTGAAATTAAAGTGAATTTATTTTATAATAATATAAACGAAAGGAGAGAGTATATTGATCAAATTCAGAAAATTTATTTGTGCGATTTTAAGTGCGGTTTTATGCTTTATGCTGTGCTCCTGTTCGGAAAGCGCCGATACCACCGTTTATCTTGAACTTATTTCTCCGCCTGCAACACTTGATCCGCAGGTTGCCTCGTCTGACAGTGATCTTATTATTGTTCGCAATCTTTTTGAGGGACTTCTCAGAAAGGATAAAAACGGCAAAATCGTTGATGGCGCTTGCAGTGATTATAAAAAAGACGGACTTACATATTCTTTCACTTTAAGAAAAGATATTAAGTGGAGCAACGGGAAAAAGCTGACCGCCGATGATTTTGTTTTCGGCTTTAAGCGTGCGCTTGATCCAAAAACCGCCGCGCCTTTTGCAAGCAGACTCTTTGCCATAACCAACGCAAAAGCGGTCAACAGGGGGGAAGCTTCGCCCGATACGCTTGGAGTTTCCGCAGACGGAAACAAACTATATATAACCCTTTCTTATGAGGATCAGTATTTTGAAGATACACTCACAACCTCGGTTGCAATGCCATGCAACAAAAAGTTTTTCGAAAAAACCGAGGGACAGTATGGTTTGACGGCAGAACATCTTATAAGTAACGGAAGTTACAGAATAGGCAAGTGGCATGAAGATGAATTTGGCATCAGGCTTTATAAAAATGAGAAATATAACGGCGATTTTAAGGCGCTAAACGGTGCGGTGTTTATCTCGGCGGTAACCGAAACAAAGCAACTTGATCGACTTAATGATAACGATACCGATATTGTTTTTTTACCTGCCGATGAAATATCAGCCGCCGAAGAAAGCAAAATTCAAATTCTGTCTGTGCAGAATATCTGTTGGCTTTTCACGATGAATGAAAAGTATAATGAAGATGTGAGAAAAGCGCTTATAATGTCACTTCATTCCGAAAAAATCGCAACTTCGATGCCTAAGGGATTTTATCCTGCCGATTCGATTTATCCCGAAATTTTACACGCCGATGCTTCGCAGGGAATTTTGCCTTATGATATAGAAACGGCAAAGAATATTTTTTCGGCGCAGGTTGCAAAAATGAAGGATAAAAAATTCCCCGCTTCAACGCTTTATTATTATGAATCACCGTCTGTTAAGGATACGGTAACCGATGCCGTTGGACATTGGCAGCAAAATTTAAGCGCGTTTTTCAATATTCAGTCTTCCGATAACTTAGCGGCGTTTTCAAAGGAACTTGATAATCGCGATCTTGAATTCTCGATTTTTCCCGTTAAGGCACAAAGTGCGAATCTTGATGAATATTTCGGCAAATTTCATATAACACCCGGCTCAACCGCCGAAGCGGCGCAGGAAGAGCTTCTTTCAAAACATACGCTTTATCCGTTTGCTTTTGAAAGCACAAGAATAGCCTATAATTCCTGCCTTTCAAATGTTGTTATGTTTGATGATAACGGATATATCGACTTTTCGTTTGTTGAAAAGAAAGAATAAATTAAAAACACCCGTCAAAAATGATGGGTGTTTTTTTGGCTGAAACATTATTATAAACTTACATCAACGGCACGACCGAAAGCCGACATATTATAATGTATCCCTTTAGTGTCACCGTATAAAGCGGTATATTCCAGTTCCTCGATTGTATCAATTATATCATTTGAATAATCGGTTATTTTTCGAAGCGCATATTCGGCTCTGCCTATGGCGGCATCATACCGTGCAGCGAGAACCTCCATACCGAAAACCTTGTTTACGGAAAGAAATCGATTTATATGAAGATCCTTGGCTTTTTTCAAATTTTCAATAAGTATGGGCAAAACGCCGATTGAAAACATTCGCATATCGTCGCCCTCGTCATAAGACTTCTTCATTTTTCCGTATATATGTGCCTTTATACACATAATGCGCAAAACCGTTTCGGTAAATTCGTCACCGCAATCTCCAAACGAACGGTAATGACTTTCGGCAAAACCGTTGGAATAATCAACACCCGTGGTGTTATAAAAAATGTCGCCCCAAAAAAGCGGAGTGGTAAACTTGTTAAGAAATGCCGCCGACATACAAGCCGCCACTTCCTCGGTTAACCCGCTTATAAGTGTTCCGATTTTTTTCGCGCGTTCAACATCGGCATTTTCCCCGCAGTAGCAGAATTCTCCGAAAAGCGCAAAACCAAACAACGCGTCAAAATAATCGGCCTGCGTGCCGTCATCACCCCACATTGTCGTCCAAACCTCTTTAACACCGTGTTTAATACAGTGCTTTAGTGCGGGAATAGTGGAATCAAATGTTAAGTTAAAATCGGGCATCATTCCGCGAAAGGTGCATACTGCTCCCGCAAAGCTTATATTATCGGAAAGCATTTTGTGGCGTGAAAACATTCTTTCGTAATGCTCGTCACCGTTATGGTAGTAATCCCAATACATTAAATTAACTTTCGGAATAAAATCCTTTATATTTTCGGGGAAAGTTCCGTTTTTATCGTAATAGTCGCCCGTTTTTGAACCCAAGCGGAAGAACATATCACTCCACATAGTAGGCGCCATACCGTATTTTTCGCAAATTTTAACCGTTTTATTTAGATGGTCGGTTAGAATTTCAAACCTATCCTTAAACCCATTTTCTTTAAGATATTTGCCAAGACCTACATCGTGTGCTTCGTCCATACCTATATGTATTCTTTTTGAGGTGAAAATCTCAGCCATTTTTGAAAAGGCACTTTCAATAAATTTTAAGGTTTCTTCACTTCCCGCCATCATAACGGTGCGCGTGTCCTTTATATCGGCAGTTTCATTTTTCCAGGAAAGATACTGAGCCATGTGACCCAAAGTTTGAATGGCAGGTACAACCTCCACACCCAAAGAATCGGCAAAATTCACTATTTCTTTAAGTTCGCTATCGGTATAAGCGCCACGCATAAACCCTAAATGCGGATAATCGGCAAGAGTATAAATATCCTCCATATAAAGTGATATCATATTAGCTCCGCAAAGAGCCGTGCGAAGAATATATTCTTTTATTTTTTCTACTCGCATAACACCGCCGCGAGAAACATCAAGCATTACGCCGAATTTGTTGAATCTGGGGTATTCCGAAACAGAATATTCGTTAATATTTTCGTTCAAAGCGGCAATCATAAGTCCGCGCATTTTGGCAGGAACCGTAGGTGCGCTAACGGTTATTTTACCGTTCTTTTTTGTAACGCAAAGATTTTCACTGCTTTCGAGTATAACATCTTTGAAATCTTTACAAAGTATTTTTGAAGCCAAACTTTTTATATCCATTTTAACCCCTGCCTTTTTGATTATCCTATCATAAAATATGTTTTGTGTCAAATAAACAATCATCTGTTCCGATGGTTTTAAGCATAAAAAAAGCAGGAGCTTTTTCTCCTGCTTTTTTAATCGTTATTTTGCCATAAGCTCGCAAACAAGTGCGCTGTGTTCTGCCGGATTATCAAGTGATTTTCCGCCGATAAGGCATGCCTCATCATAAAGAAGAGTTGCATACTTTTTAAGTGTTTCTTTATCATCAAAATAAAGGGTTTTAAGCTTTTCGGCAATAGCGTGGTTATGGTTTATTTCAAGCACCAACTGCGCCTTAACGCCGTTGCCTCCGCCGGGCATTTCGTTCAAGGTCTTTTCCATTTCAAGTGAAATGCCGCCCTCGCTTGTAAGGCAAACGGGATGATTTTTAAGCTTGTTTGTGAAACGAACAGAAGCGATCTTTTCGCCAAGAGCTTCCTTAACGGTTTTAAGCATATCGGCATTTTGGTCGTTTTCTTTTTTAAGAGTTTCCTTTTCCTCTTCACTGTCAAGATTTAAGTTTTCATCGCAAACATTGATAAACTTTTTGCCATCATATTCGCCTAAAATTTTAAGCGCAAATTCATCAACATTTTCGGTTAAATAAAGGATTTCAAAGCCCTTTTCCTTAACGGCATCGCATTGAGGCAGCATATCGATTTTATCAACAGTTTCACCGCTTGCATAATAAATCGCATCTTGACCTTCTTTCATTCTGCCGACATATTCTTTGAGTGTTGCATACTTCTTTTGATCGGAAGAAACAAACATAACAAGGTCTTTAAGATTATCCTTATGGATGCCGTAATCGTTATAAATGCCGAATTTGATCTGAATGCCGAATGCCTTAAAGAACTGCTCATATTTTTCGCGCTCGTTTTTAAGCATTTTTTCAAGCTCGGACTTGATTTTCTTCTCAAGTGTTTTGGCGATAAGTTTGAGCTGAGCATCATGCTGAAGCATTTCTCTTGAAATATTAAGGGATAAATCCTCGCTGTCAACAAGACCCTTTACAAAGCTGAAATGGTCGGGCAAAAGCTCACCGCATTTATCCATAATAAGAACGCCCTTTGAGTAAAGCTGAAGGCCTTTTTCAAACTCTTTTGTATAATAATCAAAGGGAACATGAGTCGGCACAAACATAAGAGCGCTGAATGTTGCCTGACCTTCGGTTTTTGTGTGGATAACAAGGGCAGGATCTTCAAAATCAAAGAACTTTTCCTTATAAAAAGCATTATAGGTTTCGGGCTTAACCGATGCTTTTGCTTTTTTCCAAAGCGGAATCATACTGTTGAGCGTTCTGTCCTCAACAATATCCTCAAACTCGTTTTCCTTATCCTTAACGGGCTGATGTGTTGTGAACTGCATCATAATCGGGTGGCGGATATAATCGGAATATTTCTTAACAAGCTCCCCGATTTTATATTGATCAAGAAATTCGCTGTATTTTTCGTCATCGGTGTCATCTTTAAGATGAATAATAACGGTTGTGCCGAAGTTGACCTTATCGCAGGGGGCAATGGTATAACCGTCAGCACCGGTGGATTCCCATGCAAAAGATTGCTCGCTGCCGAACTTTTTTGTTTCAACACGAACCTTATCGCTAACCATAAAAGCGGAATAAAAACCAACGCCGAACTGACCGATAATGTCAACATCCTTTGTTTTTTCAGTTTCTGCCTTAAAATCGAAGGAACCGCTTTTGGCGATTGTTCCCAAGTTTTTATCAAGCTCTTCCTCACTCATTCCGATTCCGTTATCGGAAACGCTGATTGTTCGGTTTTCCTTATCAAGCTCTATGCGAATCTTAAATTCGCTTTTTGAAAGGCCAACCGATGAATCGGTAAGTGACTGAAAATAAAGCTTATCAAGTGCATCAGAAGCATTTGAAATGATTTCGCGCAGAAAAATTTCCTTATGGGTATAGATAGAGTTGATCATCATATCCATAAGTTTTTTTGATTCTGACTTAAACTGTTTTGTTCGCATTTATATCACCTTAATAATATAATTTATTATATATAATTATATATTCTTTCATTAAAAAATCAAGTCCCGATGTATTATCCATCGGGACTTTAATAATTTTTATTCCTTTTCGGGTTTTTTAATTCCGATTGCAAGATCGTTAAGCTGAATTTCATCAACCTCCGCCGGAGCGCCGGACATAAGCTCGGCACTTGTTGCAACCTTCGGGAAGGCGATAACATCACGAAGTGATTCGGAGCCGGTCATGATCATACAAAGACGGTCAAGGCCAAGACCCATACCGCCGTGAGGCGGTGCGCCGTATCTGAAAGCACCGGTCAAGAAACCGAATTTCTGCTCGGCTTCTTCATCTGAAAGACCTAATGCCTTAAACATGTGAGACTGAAGCTCGGGATCGGTTATTCTAAGCGAGCCGCTTGAAAGCTCAACGCCGTTAAGAACCAAATCGTAAGCATTTGCGAAAACCTTTTCGGGATCGGTGTCAAGATACTGAATGCATTCATCAAGCGGAGCGGTGAAGGGGTGGTGCATAGCATCCCAGTTGCCGGTTTCCTCGTTATATTCAAAGAACGGGAACTCGGTGATCCAAAGGAAGTTGTATTTATCTTTCGGTATAATATCAAGTTTTTTAGCAACTATCTGACGAAGTGAGCCGAGAACGGAAAGCGCAAGATTTTTGCGGTCGGCAACTATAAACACAACATCGCCTTTTTCAGCACCTGTGCGTTCAAGGATTGCCTTAAACTCATCATCAGTTAAGAACTTTGCGAAAGAGCAGGTGGGTGTTTCCTCGGCATAGCGGATAAAGGCAAGACCCTTTGCGCCAATGCCCTTTGCATCCTCGGTGAGCTTATCAATTTCTTTTCTTGTATAAACTGAGGCGCCGTTTTTAGCGGTGATCGCTCTTACTGTGCCGCCCGATTTAACCGTATCGGCAAAAACACCGAAGCCGCAGTTTTCAACGATATCCGAAAGATCCTTGATCTTCATTTCATAGCGTGTATCAGGCTTGTCCGAGCCATAGTCATTTATGGCATCGGTGTACTTCATCTGCGGAAGGGGAGTGGGAACGTCAACACCCAAAATCTCTTTGAAAAGGCGCTTTACATAACCTTCTGCAATGCCGAAAATATCGTCACGCTCGATAAAGCTCATCTCCATATCTATCTGGGTGAATTCGGGCTGACGGTCGGCGCGAAGATCCTCATCGCGATAGCAACGGGCAAGCTGAACATAGCGGTCAAAACCGGAAAGCATAAGCAGCTGTTTATACATCTGCGGACTTTGCGGAAGCGCAAAGAAACTGCCCTTATGTACTCTTGAAGGAACAAGATAGTCTCTCGCACCTTCCGGAGTGGATTTTATAAGAGTTGGTGTTTCAATTTCAAGGAAACCGTTTTCATCAAAATAATCTCTTGTAACCTTTGCGATCTTATGGCGCATAATAATGTTGTTTTGAAGATCGCTTCTTCTAAGGTCAAGATAACGGTATTTAAGGCGAAGATCTTCTTTTGCGTCTGACTGAGGAACGATCTCAAACGGGGGAGTTTGTGCCGCACCCAAAATTTTAAGGGTTGTAACCTCAATTTCAATATCGCCGGTGGGGATTTCCGTGTTAATGGCAGAGCGCATTCTGACTTTACCCTGTGCCATGCAAACAAATTCACTTCTCAGTGAAAACGCTTTATCGAACACTGCTTTTTCTGTGTTTTCATCAAACGCAAGCTGAACGATGCCGGTGCGATCGCGAAGATCAACGAATATAAGGGATCCTAAATCTCTCTGTCTTTGAACCCAGCCGCACACAACAACCGTTTTGCCGATGTCTTCTTTGCGAAGCGTTCCGCAATAATCGGTACGCTTCATTCCATTCATTCTGTCAAGTTTCAATTTAATGCACCTCTGTTAAATTTGCGTATTTTCAATATTTTCAAAGGTTGTTTCGCATTTGATATTCATAAGTTCATCACAGATATTATCAAGTGTTATTTCCTTTGTGTTGCCTGTTTTCATATCTTTAATGGTCGCCTTGCCGGATTCAATTTCGTTATCTCCGATAACCATTGAGTAAAGCGCACCGATTTTGTCGGCATATTTCATTTGCGCTTTAAGACCTCTGCCGCAAACATCAAACTGCGCTTCAAAACCGTAATTTCTAAGCTCACTGCAAAGCTTTGATGCTTTAAGCGAAGCGGCATTGCCCATATAAGCTATGTAAATATCGCACTTATCGGGATCGGGCATAGGCGCGTTTTGATTTTGCATAAGAAGCATTATTCTTTCAATGCCCATCGCAAAGCCGAGTGCGGGAACATCGGGGCCGCCCATGCTTTTTATAAGTCCGTCATATCTGCCGCCGCCGCATATTGCCGACTGCGCGCCGATTTCGGTTGTGATAAATTCGAAAACAGTTCTTGTGTAATAATCAAGGCCTCTAACGATAAAGGGATTAACCTTATAGTCAATGCCTTCTGCGGTAAGGTGTGCCTTTGTTTCTTCAAAGTGGGTCTTGCAGTCATCACAAAGATATTCAATAACCGTTGGCGCGTTTTTAACTATTTCAGCACACTTAGGCTCTTTGCAGTCAAGAATTCGAAGCGGGTTTGTTTCAAGGCGGCCTTTGCAGGTTTCGCACAAAACATCAAGATGCTCATAAAGATATTCTTTAAGCGCCTTTTTGTATTCGGCACGGCATTTGCTGCATCCGATTGAGTTGATTTCAAGTGAATAGTTTTTTATTCCGAGTTCGTCAAGCACCTGTTTTCCAAGGGCGATAACCTCAGCATCGGCAGCACCCGAAGCGGCACCGTAACACTCAACACCGAACTGATGGAATTCACGAAGTCGGCCTGCCTGCGGCTTTTCATAGCGATAGCATCCGCCGGCATAGCAAACTTTAAGCGGTAATGCCGCATTCAAAAGACCATGCTCAATAACACTTCTTGCCGTTCCTGCCGTAAGTTCGGGACGGAGAGTAAGCGAACGTTCGCCCTTATCAAGAAATGTGTACATTTCCTTTTGAACAATATCGGTTGTGTCGCCGACATTGCGGCTGAAAACCTCGGTATGCTCAAAAACTGGAACGCGTATCTCGCGAAATCCGTAAAGAGAGGCAACCTCAAGCATTTTGCCTTCAACATACTGATTTTTATATACCTCGTTCGGTAAAACATCGTTTGTGCCTTTAACGGCACGGTTAATTTCTGCCATTTATATTTCCTTCTTTTTATGAATTCTTTACTATTTCGCGCCAATCAAGATCGCCTCTTGAAAGTCCGTGTATAAGCATTTCAGCGGTTGCAACATTTGTTGCGGCGGGAATGTTATGAACATCGCAAAGGCGCAGTATTGAAGTTTCATCCGGGTCATTCGGTTTCGGATTAAGCGGATCACGAAACATCAAAACAAGATCAATCTCATCGCAAGCGATACGCGACGCGATCTGCTGAGCACCACCCTGAGTTCCCGAAAGATATCTTGTTATTTCAAGTCCTGTTGCCTCGGAAACGGCCTTACCTGTGGTTCCGGTCGCAACAATGTTGTGGCGGGACAAAATGCCGCAGTATGCAATACAAAATTGCACCATAAGTTCCTTCTTTGCGTCATGCGCAATCAAAGCAATAGTCATAATAAATTCCTCCTGTTATATTTTCTTAAATTTCGGAAGATTTACATCTTCTCCCAAAATTCTTCTTGCTATTCTCATAAACGCCTTATAAGGGCGAGAATGTTGATCTATTTTGTGCGTTACTGATAACATCATCAGCTCAATATCATTGGGAACAAGACCCAAAAGGCGAATGCCCGATTGATTTATAAGTGCATCGATATTATCAAAAATACCGTCCTTAATAAAATCAACATTGAATTTGTTAACGATAATGCGCGGTTTTCTTGAAAAGGACGGAAGATCACGGTTGATTATCGAAGCGTCTCTTATAGAAACAGGATCCATATTGCAAACCGCGATTATCTGCGTATCCTTACCCAAAGCAGGATAAAATGAAAGATCAATTCCTGCCGGAAAGTCAAAAATAACAACATCGTAAAGCTTTTTGACCTTTTTTGCAAAAGCTTTAAGCGTGGTGTATGAAATATTTCCGACGGTGCAGGGTGCCGCTATAAGATGAATATTCTCATATTCCGGAATCTGATAAACCGTATCCTCAATTTCCGTTCCCGAAAGCGCATCGGATAGATCATAAACAATATCCTCTGCTCCAAGCAATGTATCAAGGCAACGAAGCCCTTCATCGAGGTCAACCATAAGAACGGATTTACCCATCGCCGAAAAGGAAATTGCAAGTCCGCTTGACACTGTGGACTTACCCGTTCCGCCTTTGCCGGACGTAACCCCTAAACAAATACCCATCATTTCACCTCATAAAAAACTATTTTATCAAAAAAGCCATATTTAGTCAAGAACTGTATTTGGTAATTGCGGTGCGGAATTATTGCTTCCCGCAAAGAAATATGCGTCAAGTATAGTTCTTAACAATGTACCCGAAGCGTAACCGGAATTTCCGTGTTCAAGAACAACCGAAATTGCAATTTCGGGATTATCAAACGGCGCGAAAACGATAAATGTGCTGTGGTCGGCACCGTTATTATTTTGCGATGTACCGGTTTTACCGCCGAGCTTTATCGGATAATCTCCGAGTGCGGCTCGTCCCGTTCCGTCAACCGTAACCGAAAGCATACCTTCTTTAACGGCCTGCTTTGTGCGGTCACTTATCTGCACAACATTTTTAACCTCGGGTTCTTCATCTTTATATGTTTCACTCATATCATAAGAAACGATTTTGTTTATAAGCGTTGCTCTGTAATGTGTACCGCCGTTGGCAAAGGTTGCCGCATAGTTTGCAAGCTGAAGCGGGGTAAAGGCGTTTAGCTGACCTATGGAAATTTGCAATGTTGCACCGGCAAAATTATCATTTTCCGGCTCAACCAAAATTCCCGCGCTGTCATCAACCTCAACTCCGGTTTTAACACCAAGGCCAAATTGCTTGAAATAATCGGTTAGTGTTACCGCACCGACTCTGCGACCTAAATCAAAAAAGAAATAGTTGCAGCTTTTTGAAAGTGCGGTTTTAAGGTCAATGCTGCCGTGCGTGTGCATACAGGAAGGCTGATAACTTGAGAAATATCTATATGTATGCAAACAAACAATGTTTTCGCCAATATTATAATTTCCCGTTTCCATAGCCGCCGTTGCAACTGCCGGCTTGATTGTTGAGCCGATAGGATAAACGCCCTGAAAGGCGCGATCGGTAAGCGGATGAAGCGGATTGTTGCTTAACGCCTCATAGTCTTTTCCGAGAGTTGCAAGATCATAAGTCGGGAAGTTTGCCGCGCAAATAACGCCGCCCGATTTAACATCTATTGCAACAGCACTTCCCGCGGTGCAGGTTCCGCCGGTGCTTTGCAAACCTCTTACGGTCTCGGCAAGTGCGTTCTGCGCAGTTCGCTGAATGGTTTTATCAAGCGTCATAACAACGGATTTTCCGGCAATCGGTTCCTTTGTTACTTCACTTGCTATTATACTGCCCTCGGCATCTATATAATATGTAATTTCGCCGTCTGTTCCGTGAAGGTATTCCTCGGCGTATTCTTCAATTCCGCCTTTGCCTACCTTATCATCAAATTGATATCCCTTATCCTTAAACTTTTTTCCGCTTTCCCAGTCCTCTTCAAATATAGGTCCTACCGTTCCTATAAGGTTAACGGCAAGAGAAGTATCGGTGTATTCACGGAAGGGAACAACATCAACTGTAACACCCGAAAGCATAAAGCCCGATTCGCTTATTTTTCGCATAAGCTCGGTGCTTATATCCTCAGCAAAGGTGTATGGATAAGAAATTGAAAAATCGGATATATCCATTCCGTAACGAATGCCCATTATAAGCCGTTTTTCATCATCGGAATATTTTTTAAGCTCGTATTTTTTAACCATCTGCTTAAAGCAGTTTTCCGCAGTGGCATAACTTTGAAGTTTAAGATTTTTAATAAGCTTTTTTGTTGATTCGCCTTCAATAAAATCATAAGGCGCGGTTTTTGCCATCGGCAATTTATCAATATACTCCGCACCGTTTGAATTAAGAAGATTTATAAGTGCCAAGATAACATCGTTCAGGTTATCCTTATTTATATATGCCTTGTTGAAAACTATGTTATAGCCGTCACGGTTTCTCGCAATTTGTCTGCCGTAGCGGTCAAGAATTTCGCCGCGCGGAGCTTTAAGCACAGAGGTTCTGACAGAGGCGCTTCCGTTTGCCGCCGAAGCATACTGTTCTCTCTTTATTATCTGAACGGAATAAAGTCTTGCCGTGTATACGATAATAAGTAAAACAAGAATGATGGCAAGAACGGTTATCGTTGTTTGCTTTTTCTTTGTAAAAGGCACGGAATATCACCTCACATAAAATTTTTGTGTAATCTTTTTTTCAAATAAATAAAGAAATAAAACCGCAAACGCGCAATAAAGCGCGGAGGGGAGAATATATTGCATTATAAATATCATATCGGAATTAAAATCTCCGCTGAATGATGCGGCAAAGCCGCGAACAATAAAATATATAAAACTTGCAAGCGCACCGATAACAAATGCTGAGCGATAGTTGTTGTTGAATAAATATTTGACCGTAAGCCATGCACAAAGGGATAAAATCATAAAAATAACCGTGTTAAATCCAATGGGTGTGCTGGCTGCCGCGTCGGTCATAATACCCGCGATAAGACCGGTTATAACCGCTGTTACTTCTCCCGAATTCATTGCAATTCCCAAAGCAACACAAAGCGGCAATATCGGGTTTGCGTGAACAATTTTGATTGAGAACACACCGTTATACTGTATAAGATATAAACCCAAAAAAACCGCGGCGTTAATAAGCCAATATTTTAGATTTTTGAATTTTGAAGACATATCAGTCACCCTTTGCGCCGGGGTTTATTCCGCCTTTGCCGTTAAAGTTTGTTATAACCATAACATCTTTTATGTTTTGCATATCAACAAACGGAGTTATTTCGGCATAGATCGAAGTGTTGTATTTATCCGAATCAATAACATCAATTGTTCCGACAAGTAATCCTGCCGGGAAAATGCCTTCACCCGATGTTACAACATAGTCACCTATCGCAACCGAGCATGAACGGGAAAGATTGCGAAAAACACATTTTCCCTGTTCGGCAAGCTTAAGTGTACCGCCTATTACGCCCGAATCGCTTGTTCTGTTGTCAAGCGCACCGAGAGTTATATCCGGGGAAAGAATTGTTGTTACCTTTGATGTTGTTACGCCAACATTTGAGATATAACCGATAAGTCCCGCCTCGGTAATAACGGGATCATATTTCTTAATGCCCGATGCGGAGCCTTTGTTGATAACAAAACCGCCGTAGGGATCATCGGGATCTTTTGAAACAAGCGATGCTTTAGAAAAGGCAAAATCAGGGTGCTCATCCTTTATTCCGAGATAATTTTTATAAAAATCGTTCTGTGCTTTTATTTCATCATATTCAACAAGCTGATTTCGCAAAGCGTCAATTTCTTTTTCAAGTTCTTTGTTTTTAAGAATGGTATCATTTCCGTCGGAAATAGCCCCAAAAAAGTCTTTAACGCTTTGAGAAACAAATGTAACTGCCGAACGCACAGGAGCGGTTAAAACACCTGCAATATCAGTTGTAGGCGACATTCTTGATCCGTTAAACGCGAATATTACCGTTAGCAGAACAACGGCGCAGAACACGGAAAGAATAATCTTAAACTGTCTGCTGCGAAAGAAAAATCGCATTTATAATTCTCCTTAAAAATTGGTATTAGCGGAAACGTTTTCCTCTGCGGAAAACATAGTTTTGGAAGCCGCTGTCTGATTCAAGTCTTTTAGCTGTGCCCAAAACAACACAGTCAAGCGGATTTGCCGCAATTGAAACGGGCATACCCGTTTCTTCAGCGATAAGCTCCGCAAATCCTCTAAGCAGCGCTCCGCCGCCTGTAAGTGTGATTCCGGAATCAATGATATCGGCAGAAAGCTCAGGCGGTGTTTTTTCAAGTGTTGAACGAACGGTGTCAACAATCTGATTGATAGGATCTGCAATCGCTTCTCTTACTTCCTGCGCGGTAATGGTGATGTTTTTCGGCAAACCGTCCGCAACATTTCGTCCTCTTATTTCAACCGAGCCCTCATTTTCATAGGGCTTGACCGAGCCGATTTCAATTTTTATCTGTTCAGCCGTTCTCTCACCGATAAGCAGCTGATGTTTTTTCTTAATGTATCCGATAATCGCTTCATCAAGGTCATCTCCGGCAACACGAATGGATTGCGCCGTAACTATATCGCCGAGCGAAATAACCGCAACTTCACTTGTTCCGCCGCCGATATCAACAACCATATTGCCCGATGCCTCCCAAACGGGAAGACCTGCGCCGACAGCCGCCGCCATAGGTTCTTCCACCAAGTCAATGTCCGTAGCACCCGCAAGCTTTGCCGCATCATAAACAGCACGGCTTTCAACCTCGGTTACACCTGAGGGAATGCAAATGACCATACGAACTCTTGAAAAAAATGATCCTTTAAGAGCTTGTCTTATAAATCTTTTAAGCATTGCCGCGGTAACATCGAAGTCTGCGATAACGCCGTCTTTAAGCGGACGAACCGCAACAATCGAGCCGGGCGTTCTGCCGATCATATCCTTTGCCTCTGTTCCTACGGCACGAACGGCATTACTTCTTACATCATAAGCAACAACCGAAGGTTCGCGCAGGATAATTCCTTTTCCCTTAACGCAAACCAATGTGTTTGCCGTTCCCAAATCTATTCCAATATCTCTTGTAAACATTTATGTAAATCTCCTTTTTGAAGCGTTTTATCAATCTTTCGGAACAATAAACTTTATTGCCGAATGCATATTTTTGACCGTTATTTCGTTATTTCCCGGCGCATATTCACCGTCTAAAGTCCAGGAAACATCGTTTCCTTCCAAAACGGTTATTTCGCTTGCATGATAAAAATCAATTCCTTCACGGTCAAGGTCTTTTTTTATTATGCCGTCAACCTGCTTTTGAAAGGTTGCAAGACTATCGGGCTTTCTTATAAGCACTATTTCAAACAAACCGTCGTTAAGCTTAACAACGCGTTCATCAAACTTAACTATTCCGCCGACCGACATAGAGTTTGATATAGCACCAAAAAGGTAATCACCCTCAATCTCTTTTTCATCAATCAAAAATTTAAGATGTATGGGCTTTATGTTCGGCAAACTTTTTATGCCTTCAAAAAAGTATGCTGCCTGACCCAGAATGTTTTTTATTTCCTGCGGTGCAGAGTATGATGCCTCTGTGAAAGCACCGAAAGAAGCGGTGTATGAAAAATATTTATCCGAAAACTTGCCTATATCAAGTTGAATTTCTCTGCCCGTAACGGCATCAAGAGCGGCTCTTTCGATGTCTCTTGAAATGTTAAGTCCGCCCGACCATTCGTTAAGGGTCCCCGCGGGAATATACCCTATCGGAGTGTTAAGGCCTTTTTCCATAACACCCGTTATAACCTCGTTGAGTGTGCCGTCTCCGCCACAGACGATTATGCGGTCAAAATCATTGTTTTGCAGGGCTTTGATTTTTTCGGTTGCGTCATTTCTGCATTTTGTCGGGTAAACAGAAACATCAAACCCATGTGAACTTGCGCATTCACAAACAGAAAGAAGATGATTTTTCATCTTTGCCTTGCCTGAGCAGGGGTTAACAACGATCAATAGCTTTGAATTCATAAAAAGCACCTCATTTTCATCTGTAATTTATCGGCAATGTTGCTGTGGCGTTAAGTGAAACGTCACCTATGTTTCCTGATTTATATTCATAGTATCCCTGAACCGCAACCATTGCGGCATTATCACCGCAAAAGCACAACTCGGGACGGTAAAACTCAATACCCGCGGCAACACATTCGGCTTCAAGACGAGTTCTAAGCTCGGAATTTGCCGAAACGCCGCCTGCAAGAACGATTTTTTTATATCCTTTTTCATTTGCCGCGGCAAGTGTTTTTTCAATAAGTATATCGCAAACTTTTTTCCTTAGCGTTGCGCAAAGAACCGGAATATCAACCGTTTCGTTTCTTTGCTCGCAATTATGAACCAGGTTCAAAACCGCGGTTTTAAGACCCGAAAAACTGAAATCATAAATGTTTTGCGTGTGGGGTGTGGGCAGGGGATAGCGCTTTTCGTCAGCGGTTGTAGCGGTTTTATCAAGGCTTATTCCGCCGGGGTAATCAAGGCCCATTGCTCTGCCGCATTTATCAAAACATTCGCCCGCCGCGTCATCCGTTGTGTTGCCGACGGGAGCAAAAACCGTGTAATCCTTTACTTCGGTGATAACCGTGTTACCGCCCGAAACGGTAAGGCACATATAAGGCGGTGTGAGTTCAGGCGCGGAAATATAGTTTGCCGCGATGTGTGAACGCAGATGATGAACGGGGATAAGCGGAATACCGAGCGATGCGCTGAGTCCCTTTGCAAAGTTTACGCCTACAAGCAACGCGCCGATAAGACCGGGTGCAAATGTCACCGCAACTGCATCTAAATCCTTATATGTTATTCCGGCATCGCTTACCGCCTTATCGCAAACATCGGCAATATTTTCAATATGCCTTCTTGATGCGATTTCGGGGACAACGCCGCCGTAAATTTTATGTTCGGCTATCTGTGTTGAAACAACATTTGATAAAACCTTTCTTCCCTCGCAAACCGCCGCCGCGGTTTCATCGCAGGAAGATTCTATTCCTAAAATCAGCATAAATTCTGAAACCTTCTTGTCATAATAAGTGCATCTTCTTTCGGGTTTTGATAAAAGCCTTTTCTTTTTCCCTCTGTCTTAAACCCGAGTGATTCATAAAGCTTTATCGCATTTTCGTTTGAAACCCTCACTTCAAGGGAAACAAACTGTAAATCCTTTTGATAACGAAGGGAAATGACCCTATCGAGAAGCATTGTGCCGAGTCCCGATTTCCTGTATTGCGGCAAAACGGCAACATTTGTTATGTAACCTTCGCCGGCAATAACGGAAATACCGATGTATCCTGCAACCATTTCATTTTTTATCGCCACGAAAAACTCGGTTTTGCTTTGCATTGATTCTTTTATCGCGTTTTCGCTCCAAGGGTCGTTAAAGCATGTATTTTCAATTTTTTCAATCGCTTTTATATCCTCGGCGGTTGCCGTGCGTATCGAAACGGGAAGTATTCCGCCGCCGAAAACCGTACCGTTTATAGCATCTATAATGCAGTCGGCGGTTTTTTGATATGTTGCGATATCTCCGCCGAAAGGATCGGGAATACCATGGCCTAAAACAATTGTTTTTTGTGCGTTCGCTCCGGCAGATATAAGCGCGTTTTTGTGACTATCGGTCATACAGATTATGAAATCTGCGTCAAAATCATTTACCGTAAACGGCTTTGAAATATGATCTTTAATATCAATTCCGTATTTTTGCATTGCGATAACCGAATTATCGCTTACCTTGTATCCGCCCGCGCTTAGTCCGCGGCTTTGCACCTCAACGCCCGGCAGCATAAGGGATTTAAGATACCCCTCTGCCATAGGGCTTCGGCAGGTGTTGCCCGTGCAAACAAAAATTATTTTCATATCAAACACCGAAGCGGCTGTGCGGCGGTGCAACGATAACCTTGCCGTTTATTGAAAAATAAAGTTCGGTATCGGTAGGATTATCAATGTATGTATCGCTGACAATGGCTTTTTTCATAGCCAATAGATATTCGCAAATTTCGATGTTTGTTGCATAATAAACATCGTCCTTATTAGAAATTGCTTTGCACATTTCTTCGGTGAATTGCCATCTGTTTCTCATTCCGTTCCATTTTTTGCAGCCGGCACAGTCAAGGTCGGTTATTTCATAGCTGTGACCCCAAATGTAAAGAAGCGCTAATTCCTTATCGGTTTCAAAAAAGTCGGCAACCGCCTGCTTGCCCTCATCCGTTCCGTAAAACGCCATGTGGAAAGAGGGAACCCATCTTAAAAAGTTATCGGGAATGGAAAAATCAGTAACGCGGCCCGTAAGTCTGTCATAAAGAATGCCGTTTTCGGCAAGAGTTTTGTCAAGCTCCTCGGGGATCTTGCCGTAAGGAGCGGCAAAACCCTTTATCTTTGTGCCGAAAGCTTTTTCCAATGCGGCGATATCTTTTGTTATTTCTTCCTTGCCTTCTTCAAGCGGTATATCCATAAGATGCGGATGTGTGTAGGTGTGGGAAGCAATTTCGTGACCGGCATAAGCCTCACGCAGTTCGTTTGAACCGTCCCAAAGGGAAACATCGTTTTCCTTTTCTCTGAACATTCCGTTTTTGCAATTTCCGCCCATAATGTTAAAGGTGGCTTTAAGACCGTATTTATTAAAAATATTCGCAAGGCGGATATCCTGCGCCTGACCGTCATCAAAGCTTAATGTTATCGCTTTGGATTTTCCGAATTTATAAAGTTTTTTAACCATAATTATTCTCCTGTTATTTGGCTTCAAGCCAGGTTTTGCCGCTGTGCGCCTCGCTTAACAGTTTAACCTTTAAGTCGGCGGCTTTTTCCATTTCGGTTTGCAAAATTTCGCAAACCTTTTGCGCATCGCTTTCTTTGCATTCAACGATAAGTTCATCGTGAACCTGCAGGATAAGTTTTGCATCCGGCAGTAATTCTCCTAATTTTTTATGCACCATTATCATGGCGTTTTTGATAATATCCGCCGCCGTTCCCTGAATGGGGGCGTTTCTTGCAACCCTTTCGCCGAACGCGCGAAGCATACCGTTAGATGCGGAAAGCTCGGGCAGATATCTTCTTCTGCCGAAAAGCGTTGAAACAAAACCGTCCTGCTTGGCGGTTTTGATAACCGCATCCATATAATCGGCAACGCCCTTATAGGTGCTTAAATACCCGTCAATATACCTCTGTGCCTCTGCTCTTGAAACTCCGATGTCTTTGCCAAGCGAGAAAGCGCCGATGCCGTAAACTATTCCGAAATTAACCGCCTTTGCGCGTGAGCGCATAACGGGAAGCACCATTTCTATCGGGATGTTGAACACCTGAGATGCCGTAACGGTGTGAATATCCGTTCCGCTTTCAAATGCTGAAATCATATTCTTGTCGTTTGCGATAGATGCTAAAACGCGAAGCTCAATCTGTGAATAATCGGCATCGCAAAGAACATATCCTTCCTTTGCGGTGAAAAACTGACGGAGCTTTTTGCCCTCATCCGTTCTTACGGGAATGTTCTGCAAATTCGGCTCAAGCGAACTTATTCTGCCGGTTCTCGCTTCGGTTTGATTAAAGGTGGTGTGTATTCTGCCGTCATCACCTATCGCACCCACAAGTCCGTCGCAATAAGTCGATTTAAGCTTTGCGAGTCGGCGATATCTTAAAATAAGTTCAACTATCGGATAATCATATCGAAGCGACTCAAGAACATCCGCGCTCGTACTGTATCCGCGGCTTGTTTTCTTTTTTGCCGGAAGTTTAAGTTTTTCAAACAAAACTTCACCTAACTGTTTAGGGGAGTTGATGTTAAACTCGCAGCCTGCCTCACCGTAAATCTGCTCTTTGTAATCATCGATTTGTCGGCTTAAACTTTCGCCGTATTCGATAAGTCCGTTTTTATCAACCAAAAACCCAACCTTTTCCATATCGGCAAGAACGGCGGCAAGCGGAACTTCAATATTGCTTAAAAGGTCTGCCTGACCGGTTTTTTCAAGGGTTTCGGACAAAACATCGCAAACGTTTGAAAACAAAACGATGTTTTTAAGTGCCTCATCGGGAAAATCACCCTCTGCCGCGGCGCCGTATTCACTTGCAAGTCTTTGGAGTGAATAATCGTTTGAAGAGGGATTGCAAAGATAACCCGCAAGCATCGCATCAAAGCAAACACCTTTTATATCCTCATATTTTCTGCAAAGTGATTTATAATCAAAAACTCGTTTCTTGCAGTTTTCTGCCAACACCGTTTTTAACTGTTCTTCCGTTAAAACGCAAATTTTATCGTCAAAACAAGCGGCAAGACCGTAAATATCGGCGTTTTCATAAGGGCCGACCTCTTCAAAAGAAACGATTTTATAATCTTTTTTTGCTTTTGGACTTTCGGCAATATCAACATTTGCCGCAGGCTCGATACCCATTTTTGACATAAGGGTGAAAAACTCAAGCCTTGTCATAAGCCTTGCAAGTTCGGTTTTGTTTTGCGACGCTGTTTTATATTTTTCAATATCGGTGATTATCGGTGCCGATTTGCAGATTGTGCCGAGTTCTCTTGTTAAAAACGCGTTGTCCTTGTCGGCTTTAAGTTTTGCTCTTACTCCGTCCTTAATATCTATCGTGTCAATGTTTTCGTAAATATAATCAATGCTGCCGAATTTTGAAATAAGGTCTCCGGCGGTTTTCTTTCCTATTCCCGCAACGCCAGGCAGATTATCTGATGAATCGCCCATAAGCGCTTTAAGCTCGGTCATTTGATCGGGAGTTACCGCGTAATCCTCAAAAACCTTTTCGGGTGTGTAGTTCGTTATGTCCGGTCTGCCCATTTTGGTAACGGCAAGCAAAACGCGTGTTGAATTTGAAACAAGCTGAAGCGAGTCGCGATCGCCCGTTGCGATAACGCAGCTGTTTCCCGATTTGTCACAGGCGGCGGCAAGTGTGCCCAAAATATCGTCCGCCTCATAGCCCTCACATTCAATGCAGGTGTATCCCGCCAAGGTGAGCCACTCTTTAAGGGTGGGGAACTGTTGTTTTAGTTCCTCGGGCATTGCGTGTCTGCCCGCCTTGTATTCCGCATACATCTTGTGGCGGAAGGTCGGCTTTTTAAGATCAAACGCAACGGCAACGCCTTCGGGATTTTCCGCCTCGATAAGTTTGTTTAATATGTTTATGAAACCGTAAACGGCATTTGTGTATTCACCCGATTTGGTTGAAAGCAGTTTTATTCCGTAAAACGCGCGATTTATTATCGAGTTACCGTCTATCGCCAGCAGTTTCACAAAATCATCTCCGAACATAAATATTATATATATTATAAGTTATTATATTTTAACACCTTTTTATTCATTTGTCACTAAAAACTTTTATAAAAAATTGACATTATTTTAACTTTCGTTTATAATTCCCGTATGAAGATTGGAAATTTGAATATCGGCGGTTATGCCGCGCTTGCCCCAATGGCGGGTGTTGCCGACCGCGCGATGAGAGAAATTTGCGTATCGATGGGTGCGGGAATAACAACGGGTGAGCTTACAAGCGCAAAGGCGGTAACGCTTTGCGATAAAAAATCTTTTGCTCTTCTTGATGTTGCCGCCCAAAACGGAATAAACGGCTCGCAGCTTTTCGGAAGCGATCCCGAAATTATGGCAAAAGCGGCAGAAAAAGCGCTTTCCTTTAATCCCGATTTCATCGATATAAATATGGGTTGTCCCGCACCGAAAATCGCCGGAAACGGCGGCGGAAGTGCCCTGCTTAAAGAGCCCGAAACGGTTGAAAAAATCGTTAAAGCGGTAAGAAACGCGGTTGATATTCCGTTAACCGTTAAAATCCGCATCGGGTGGGATAGTGATAGCATAAATGCCGTCGAAATTGCCCGAATATGTGAGGGTTGCGGTGCAGACGCTATAACAGTTCACGGAAGAACAAGAGTGCAAATGTATGCTCCTCCCGTTGATTATGATGTTATAAAATCAGTAAAAAATGCAGTTTCCGTTCCCGTTATCGCCAATGGGGATATAGCAAGTTTTATTGACGCAAAATCCGTATATCAAAAAACGGGATGTGACTATGTTTGTGTTGGTCGTGCGGCAAGGGGAAATCCCTTTGTCTTTGCCGAAATAAATGCCGGCTTTGAAGGGCGTGAATACACCCCTCCGACACTTGAACAACGGCTGAACACCCTTATAGATCAAGTTAAACTTATGCAAAAATATAAAGATGAGCATATCGTGTTTTTAGAGGCGAGAAAACACACAGCATGGTATTTATCAGGCGTGCGCGGTGCGGCAAAGCTCAGGAGTATGTGCGGCGATATAAACTGTATGGCGGATATTGAAAACATTTGTGCTGAAGCGCTTAAAATCAATTCGGAGCTTTGATTTTATTTGACAAATGCAAAAAGTAATATTATAATACATAGGTTAGAATTTTACCTTGGAGGTATAAAATATGTCGGGACATTCCAAATGGAACAATATTAAAAGAAAAAAAGAAAAGACCGATGCGGCAAAAGCTAAGGTTTTCACAAAAATCGGAAGAGAAATTTCGGTTATCGTAAAGCAGGGCGGTCCTAACCCCAACGAAAACAGCAAACTTAAAGATGCCATTGCAAAAGCAAAGGCGGCAAATGTGCCTAATGATAATATTGAAAGAATAATCAAAAAGGCCGCAGGTGAAGCAGGCGGCGCCGATTATGAAGAGCTTATATATGAGGGATACGGTCCGAACGGCATTGCGGTAGTTGTTGAAACACTCACCGATAACCGCAACAGAACTGCCGGTGATATTCGCCATTATTTCGATAAGTGCGGCGGTAATTTGGGTCAAAGCGGCTCGGTTATGTTTATGTTTGAGCGCAAGGGCATCATCGTTATCGAGGGTGAAGGCCATTCCGAAGATGAGGTTATGGATGCTGCTCTTGAAGCCGGCGCTGAGGATTTCTCGTTTGATGGCGACGTTTTTGAAATCGTAACTGCTCCCGCAGATTTAGGCGCGGTTCGCGATGCTTTGGAGGAAAAGGGTTATTCATTCCTTTCAGCCGAAGTTCAGTATATCCCTAACACAACTTCAACCATCGATGATGAAGAATCCGTTAAGAAGATGGAAAAGCTTATTGATATGCTTGAAGAAAATGAAGATGTTCAGGATATTTGGCATAACTGGGAAATGCCCGAAGAATAATAGATATCAAGCCGACAGCGGTGAAACTTTTAAGGTTTCACCGCTGTTTTTTTGTTCTTTTTTTAACTGCTTGTTCATAAGGTTTATTAGGGACAAGAAGGGACTTGAAAAAAACGCGAAAATTTGATGAAGCGGCACAGTATCTGCCGGAGCGACTGAGAAGGGCACTTATTTTTCTGCCCGATAATATAAAGAAAAACACATTTGAAATTCGATTAAGATGCCAAAAACCGATTGCGCTGACAAATTCTTCAAGTGTTTTGTTTGTTGATGAAACAAGAGTCAGCGCCGATCCCGGCAGCAGCAAGCTTATTATAAGCGAAGATGAACTTGCGCAAACAGTTATAAATTTATGCAACAATTCAGTTTTTGCTCACGAGGAAGAAATAAAGCAGGGGTTTATATCGCTTAAAAACGGAAGTCGCGCGGGTGTTTGCGGCGATTTTTCGGGCGGCGGACTTGCCAAAGCTTTTTCTGTTAACCTAAGAATTGCAAGAGAATTTGATGATTTTGATAAATGTCTGTTAAAGGGAATAAACGGCGGAATTTTGATTGCCGGCGCACCGGGAAGCGGAAAAACCACACTTTTGCGTCAGATAATAAAATGCTATTCAAACGGCGCCTTATCCGATCCTATGCGCGTTTGTGTTGTTGATTCAAGAAGGGAAATATGCACGGGCTTTGATGTTGGATTTAATACCGATGTTTTAATAACCGCCGATAAGTTTTCCGGCACACAGATCGCTCTTCGCACCATGAATCCGCAGATCATCGCGTTTGATGAGATAGGAAATACGGATGAAATAACGGCGGTAAAGGATTGCTTTAACGCCGGGGTCAGGATTATAACCACCGTTCACGCAGGGAGTAAAACAGAACTTCAAAACCGCATTGTTATAAAAGAACTTGTTAAAACAAACGCGATTGAAAAAATCTTTTTGCTGCCCGGTATTCCCGGTGGACAAATTAAAGATTTTTATGCAAGGGAGATGTTTAATTGAATGGTTTTTTTGCGATTTTTAGGTTGCGTTGTTTTAAGTTTTTCGGGGCTATTTTGCGGCAATTTTTTTGCCGAAAAAATAAAGCGGCGAAAAAATCATCTTGAACAAATGATTTTTTCAACCGAGCATCTGCTTAAAAGAATGGATTACACAAGGGAAGAATTAAGCACGGTTTTGCCGCTTTGTTATGGCAAATGTGACTTTCTTGAAATAAACGGGAAAAGCGTTTCGGTTAAAAAATGCGATCTTAACGAGGTTGATACTGATATTATTAAAGAGTTTTTTGAGGGGCTTGGCAGGGAGGATATGGAAAGCGAAAAAAAGAAATGCAAACTTTATTTGCAGATACTTAACGAGCGCCTTCAAAATTCAAAGGAAGAATGTAATAAAAAATGTCGGGTGTTTAAGGTTTCCGGTTTTTGTATCGGTCTTTTGGCGGGGATAGTTATTTTATAAACGGAGGAAAAAATGGACGTCGATTTTATTTTTAAGGTTGCGGCTATCGGAATAATCGTTACGGTGCTTAATCAGTTGCTTGTCCGCTCGGGCAGGGAGGAGCAGGCAATGCTTACCACCCTTGCCGGACTTGTTGTCGTTCTTCTTATGATAGTAAGTGCAATATCCGATCTTTTCGGAACGGTTAAGGGGCTGTTCGGACTTTGAGTGAAATAATCATTAAAATAATCGGTTTTCTTCTTATTGCCGGATTTTCGGCAATATTTATTAAAGGCTACCGTTCGGATATGAGTTTTTTGATTGTTGTTTCGGCGGTTTGCATTGCGCTTGTGTTTATTATCAAAACCTTTTTGCCATATATTTTGAAAATAAATGATATGTTCGATATGGATGAAAATGTTTCAAGGTATATTAGCATAGCCATCAAGGCGATAGTTATCGCGTATATCGCGGAATTTGCCTCTTCCGTTTTTTCTGATTTTGGTCAGCAAACCTTGGGACTTACGGCGCTTTTTGCCGGTAAATGCCTTATTTTCATTATTTGTCTGCCGATTTTAAGCGGTATTCTTGATATGGCGACGGGACTTATAGGATTATGAAAAAAACCGTATGCTTTTTAACTGTGATTTTTATGTTTTGTGTGTTGCGCTTTCCCGCTTTTGCCGAAACAAACGATGATTTCGGGGTTGGGGAAATAGAAAATTATCTCGATAACCAAACAAAACAGATTTTAGATAGCAACGAAATTCATCCTGCCGATCCCGATTTTGTAAATCGGTTAAGCATAAGCGGAGTGTTTTCATATATTTTTTCGCTGTTTAACGGTGAGCTTAAAACTCCGCTTAAAACCGCAGCCTCGGCTTCGGGAATTTTGCTTATAACCGCGGCACTCACTCCGTTTTTTGAGAACAAGGTGAACGGTGAAACAAAAGATTTCATATTGTGTCTTGCCGCAGGCGGTGTTATATTTTCGGCGTTTAGTAACACGCTTTCGGGTCTTGTTGGTGCCATAAAAACCGTAAGCGGATTTATGATAGGGTTTATCCCGATTTTTGCAGGGCTTACCGTTGCCTCGGGCGGAGCCGTCAGCGGCTCTGTTATGGGCGGGATTTTAATGGCGGCGGCATCAGCCGTTTCATCACTTGCGGCATACTGGGTGTTACCGCTTACCGGCTCTTATCTTGCCATCAGTGTCTGTTCGGGAATTTCTGAGGAGCTTTCCTCTATATCATTAGGCGATACGGTTAAAAAAGCGGCACTTTGGGGGCTTTCGTTTGTTTCAAGCATTTTTTTAGGCGTTTTAAGTGTTCAGTCGGTTGTAAACGGAACGGCGGACACGGTTGCGCTTAAAACCGCAAAATTTATTTTGGGAACGTCGGTTCCTGTTGCAGGCGGTGTACTTTCTGAGGCGGTCGGCACGGTTTCCGCTTCGGTTTCGCTTTTGCGCTCAACCGCGGGGATTTATGCCGTTATCGCGATTGCGGTTATCGCGCTGCCTATGGTTATCGAACTTATCATCTGGAGGTTGATGTTTTTGTGCCTTAAATCGCTTGGCAGGATAATCGGCGCGAAAAAAACCGCGTTGCTTATGGATTCCGTTGACTCTGCGGCGGCAATTCTGCTTGGCATTTTGTTGCTTTGCGTTGCGCTGTTTATAATATCCCTCTCGGTTTTGCTGACCGTTTTTAAGCCATCATGAAAAGTATCGCTTCTTTCACCGCGGCTTTCTGTTTTTTTGTTTGCGCACTCGGATTTTTGAAGATGCTTTCATCAAAAGGCAAGCTTAAATCAAGTGTTAAATATGCCTTTTCGATTTGCTTTATCGCGGTTATTTTATCCCTTTTGGGTGCGTTTTCAAAAGCGGATTTCAAAATTGAGGAGAAAAGCCAGCAGGTTATATCCGAAACGGTTTCACAAACGGCGGCAAGACTTGTTTTTGAGCAAGCGCTTAAATCGGCGGAAATTTCTTTTGAAAAAATAGATGTTTTAACTTATAAAAATGAAAACGGCAACATAAATATTAGTGAGGTAATTGTTTATTCAACAGCGCCGGAAAATGAAATTTATGCTGCTATCGGAAATAATAATGAGTTTAAGGTGAGTGTTATAAGTGAATGATTATCTGAAAAAAGTATCGGAAAAAATAAAAAAGCCAAAGGTTTTTATGGGGCTTGGCATTGCGGGAATATTGCTTATTTTCATTTCGGGTTTTATTAAAAGTGACACTAATTCCAATACTAACGAAGATGAAAGCCGATTTTCCGCGGCGGAGTATAAGGCGGCGGTGGCAAACGATGTTGAAAAAATTGTTGAAAGAATAACCGGTGATAAAAAGCCAACGGTGGTTGTAACGGTTGACAGCGGAATGCGGTATAGTTATGCCGATAAGGATGAAACCGATTCTTCCAGCTCACAAAACGGGCAAAATGCTCAAAGCAGCGAAAAAAGCAAACGTGAATATGTAACGGTTAAGGATTCATCGGGCGGTGAAAAGGCGCTTGTTGTTGCCGAATATTTGCCTGAAATAAGGGGAGTTGCCGTGATTTGTGAAGGCGGAAACGATCCTGAATTGAGCGAAATAATAAAAAACGCCGTAACATCGGCGCTTAATATATCATCAAAACGAGTTTATATATCGGGAGGAAATAATTGATGAAAAAAGGAAAGGTTTTTTCAAAGGGACAAATTGCAATATTTGTTATGGCATTGGCGCTTGTTGCGGCGGTATGGCTTAATATGCGCTATTCTTCAAACGAAAAATTTTTGGGTGAAGCCGCTTTTGTAAGCAGTGATACTTCAAAACCCGCCGTTAAAACATCAGCAAAGGCGGAGAAAAGCGAAAATTATTTTGAAAAGGCGAAAAAAGATCGCGAAACCGCCCTTAAAGAAGCGCAGGAAACGATAGAGGAAACGCTCAAAAGCGCCAATATTTCCGAGGAGGAGAAGAAAACCGCGCTCGCTAAATGCCAATCGTTAGCGGATAGAATTTCAAATTCCGTTTCTATTGAAACGCTTCTTAAGGCAAAAGGTTTTTCCGATGCGGTTGCCGTTTTGGGCGAGGATAGCGCAAATATCGTTGTTTCATCTGAAGGCTTAACCGCAGGTCAAACCCTTCAAATTCAGGATATTGTGATGAGCGAAACCGATATTCCGCTTGGAAATATTAAAATAGTAACCGTGTCTTAAAGCTTTTACTTGAAACCGGTCAATAAATGTGTTAAAATAAACTAAACTAATAAAGTGATCTTTCGCTTGAAAGGAGATTTTTTAATATGCAGGAAAACAAAACCGAACTCTCAGTAAGTCCCGAAGTGCTTGAAAAAATGGCTTCAATGGCAGCAAAGGAAATTGAGGGCGTTAGCGGCATTAAAAAAATAATGGATATAAAAAGCGCCTTTTCTTCAACAGGTGCGTATAACGGCGTTCGCGTTCAGAATGTGAACGGTGCTATTGAGATATCCGTTTTCATTAAACTTAAACAGGGCGCAAAAGCGCGTGAGGTTGCCGAGGCTGTTCAAAGCAATGTTAAGGATAAAATCCAAACTATGACCGGTACCGCTGTTACAAGAGTTAATGTTTCCATTGCTGATATTGACGGCGATAATTCCGAAGAATAATTTTTATCAACATAAAAACAGCCCGATTTGCGGAGTGTTCCAAAGGACACTCCGCAACGAAATAAATCCCTTGCGGGATTTGTAAAATACGCTTCGCGCGTGAAATACGCCTATGGCGTGTGAAATGCCTGTGGGCGTGGGTGGATTTATTTCATTTCACATTCGGGCATTGCCCGAATATTTCACAATGGTGTCAGCCATTATATCACATTTGCCGCAAGGCAAATATTTCAATGCCTGGATTTTATATATAAAATCCCTGCTTGCCATAGTATGAGACAAAGCACCTGCTGTTAAAGAGCTTAGCTCTCTTTCAGCAGGTGCTTCTTTTTATTCAATGATTGACTGTCCTTAAAAATACTCGGCTTTTTTCGGGCTGTTTTTTTATATCCTTATATTTTTGATAGCAGATTATCTATTGATTTTTCACTGTTATAGTCAACCTCGCAAGGTTTTTTTATAAGTGACCAGGTTTCGGTTTGCGAGCCTATCTCTCCGGGTGCTAAATTAAGTATGGGGCTGAGCGACTCAACCTCAGCAGAGTGAAAATCAATATATGTTTCAAATGAGCAACCGTTATCGGGATAAACTTTTTCGGGATCATTTTCAAATGATTTGCAAAAAATATCATCGCCTAAAACATAAAAAGCGTTTCCGCAGTTTAAGTCAAACCCGATTTTTATCGCCTTTTCGGCATCGTTTTGCTGATGGATAACCATATATTTGTTATGATAAACAAAGCGTTTATCACCTAAATTTGTATATGGCCAAACCGTAATTTTGCGGTTATAAAGCGGAGC
>JAZUJA010000111.1:0-8834 GCA_045642495.1 Acutalibacteraceae bacterium | reverse complement strand
CTTGCAATATCTGCGGATATATCAGAATAGAGCCCCATGAATATAAAAGATTTATGGAAAAAACAGCAACCGAAACAGATGATGGTTATGTTTATTGGAAATGTGAGTTATGCTCAAAAACTTATAAAGAAATAATCCCTGCACATGCCCACGATTTTAAGACAGAGTGGTCAAGCGATAGTCAAAACCATTACCAAGAATGTAAAATATGCGGATTCGCTCGTGCATACGCTCATGATCTTGAATTTATAACCGATACATCCACATGTACGAAAAGCGGTTATTTAATTTATAACTGTTCTGTTTGCGGTGCAGAAAAGAAAGAATACATTTCTGCTCACCATAGGTTCAATAGAGATATTTTGGAAGAAGCCACTTGCACCGAAAACGGATTAGCAATGGATATATGCTCTGTTTGCAGCTATGGTAAAACAGCAGAAATCCCGGCAACCGGACACAACTATAAAACCGAATGGTCAAGCGATAGCGATAACCATTATCATATATGCTTAAACTGCGGCAATAAAAAAGATGTTGCAACCCATATTTATGATAATGAATTTGATATCGAATGTAATATATGCGGAGCAATAAAAGAGATACCGCAGATTATTATTGAAAGCAAAAAAGTATATTGCGGAAAAACAGTTCAGATAAACATAACAATGGCTAACTTCAAAAATGTTAAATCCGTTATGTTAAAGGATTTTGTATTTGACAGTTCTGCACTCACCTTAAAGGATATCGAGATAAACGCTCCCGGCGTTTTAATAAGCAGTGTTGAAGGCGATAACATAACCTTTGCATTCGATAAAAACACTCCGCTTAACTGCGTTGTTGCAACATTAACATTTGAGGCAAGCAAAAATGTTCAAGGCGAATTTGCTTTATCTTGCAGCGCAACGGTTAAGGAAAAAACAACAGTTGAACAAGAGGTAAATAAGGTAATAGTTCCCGGTGTTGTTTCGATTTTTGAGGTTATAAAAGCCGACCTAAACGGCGATGAGGGTATCGACAGTGACGATGCTATCTATCTGCTGCGTTCAACGCTTGATCCGGAAAGTTACCCCGTAAATCAAAACTGCGACTTTAACGGTGACGGTCAGATCGACTCAGACGACGCGATCTATCTTTTAAGATACACTCTTGACCCCGAAAACTTCCCGCTTCATTAAAAACAAAAACCGCCCTCGTGGGCGGGTTTTTTAATGAATAACGAATAATGAATAATGAATAATTTCGGTGTGCCTTCGGCACGGAATATAAAACTAAATTGATTAAACTTGTATGGAGCAGCATCCTTTATATTCCGCTCGTTGCACACATTAAATTACTGAAGCATTATCCTTCTGAAATTATCAATATCCGACTGTGCAACACCGATTTCCAAAAGGTGATTTTCTGCCTTTTGAGCCAAGGTATCGCCAAGGCAATTATCATAACCAGAAACATAATCGTTTTCTATCGCGGAATATACACGCGGATCGGTTAAGGCATTAAACGAAAAATTTGTAAGTAAATAATCACGAATACAGTCTTCCTTTTTCATTCCGAGAAGTGCTTCAAGTGTATATCCCAAAAATCCCGTTCTGTCGGCACCTCCGGCACAGTGAACGATAACCGGATAATTACTTTCATCACCGAGCACCTTCATAATTTGAACTAAGCTATCTGTGTTCTTTTCAAAAAGCGAAGCCGGTTTATTTGAGTTTGAGCCGGTGATCGGTATATCATAATAATTTGCGCCGCTGATGTAGCTTTTCGTTATTGCTGCTTCGGCGGATGTTCTTATGTCAATTTCTGTCTTAATACCGAGCTTTCCCATAACATAAAGTCCGTCTTCGGTTATGGTCTTTTCTGTTGTATTGCGGGTATTTAGCTGTCCGCAACGGAAAACAAGTCCTTGTTTAACGGTTTTGCCGTCTTCCGTTTTATATCCGCCTATATCGCGCATATTTCTAACGCCGTCACAATTTATAAATCTAACTCCGGTTTCGACGGTTGTAAACTCTTTAACCTCGCTTTGTATTTCTTTGTCGTCTAAAATTGCGGTAACACACCAATAATATTTAGTGTTTAACTTAAAATTATAAAGCTCGGCATGATTTCTTATTGTTCTTTCAGTTATTGCATTTTCAAAATCTTTTGTTTCACATGCCTTCAAAACAAATTCTTTTGGTTTTTCTTCGCCGGTCCATTCCCATGAAAACTTAACGGGGGCAGGGGTGTCGTCATGTGATGCGTTAGTATAATTTGCAACATTTTCAAAACTATCTTCAAGATATGCCTTTTGCTGATTTGTGTTGATCTGAACGGGGGATTCAATTTCGTTTAACTTTAATTTTGCAGAATCTCCGTCGCAGGCACAAAGAGAAAAAACAAAAACGGTTACTAAAATCAAACTAATTATTTTTTTCATTTTTATTACTCCTTTTAACATTTGAAAGCGGATTTGAATCAATGGCATTTTTAATTTGATTATCCGAAATATGGGTATAAATTTGTGTTGTTCCCAAGTTCGCGTGGCCTAAAATATCTTTAAGCACGCGGATATCAACATTTCCATGCTGATACATAAGCGTTGCGGCGGTATGTCGCAATTTATGTGTTGAAAGCCCTCTGCCGCCGAGCCCTGCTTTTTCAAGATAGGTTTTAACGATATGCTGAACTGTTTTATTGCTTATTCTTCTGCGGTTTCGGCTTATAAAAAGCGCGTCGCGATCCTCAAAAACAATGCTGTCATTCGGGCGAACAGCCATATAATTTTCTATGGCTTGGCGGCAAGCATCATTTATATAAACAATGCGTTCCTTGTTGCCCTTTCCGAGCAAGCGCATTGTGCCGTCGCTTCGAATATCGCTGATGTTAAGTCCGCAAAGCTCGGATAATCGCATTCCGCAGTTTAAGAAAAGCAAGATTATGCAAAAATCACGCTCTTTATTAGGTCCGTCAATGGAGTTTAGCAACTCGAGTGAATCCTCAAGCGTTAAATGCTTTGGAAGTGCTTGCTTAACCTTGGGGGAGTCAAGCATTTCGGCAGGGTTAGTTTCAATAAGATGTATCTGAGATGATAAATACTTAAAAAATATGCGCAGAGTTGATGTTTTTCTTGCCCTTGTTGCGGCACTGTTTTCGCGCTCATCCTTGCAATAAACAATAAAAGAATAAAGATCGGAAATCGTAACAGAGGATATAAGTTCGGCGTCAACCTCGCTTATGTCGATTTTATCAAAATCGGTGCCTTTCGGAACTTTTCCTCTTATCATAAGCAGATATTTGAAAAAAGTTTTCAAATCAAGATAATATTCATCAACAGATCGCGAAGATTTGCCTTTAATAGTTTCGTTATATGTTAAAAAATCGCGCAAAATAGGCGGAGAATTAAGCAATATTTCATGTTTCATATTTATCACCTCCAATTATACAAAACTTTATAATGATTATATCATATCACTGCTTTTTTTTCAACCTATTATAATGAGGCACTTGATTTTTTGAAAATAAATGTTATCATAAATCTAAATTATAAAATTTGTTGGAGTAAGAATGAAAATTGAAAAACAATCTCGATTTACTGTTAAACAAAAACGAATAATATCAATTATAATAATACTTTTGCTGATTTGTTTCACGGGCGCTGTTGCGTTTTTTATTGGAAAGCCGCTCGTAAAGTTTGTAGGCTCGCCGGAGTTGTTCAGAAACTTTGTTGAATCTCGCGGAATTTTGGGAAAAATCGCGTTTATAGGGATGGTTATTTTCCAGGTTGTTATTGCCGTTGTTCCCGGCGAACCGTTTGAAATCGGCGCGGGATACGCTTTTGGCATTTTTGAAGGTACGCTTCTTTGCCTTATCGGAATACTTGTAGGCAGTATGCTTGTTTTCGGCCTTGTCAGAAGTTTAGGGGTCAGGATAGTTGAAGTGTTTTTCTCTATTGATAAAATAAGGTCGCTTAAATTCATCGAGAATTCAAAGAAATTAAACCTTATTTCATTTATCGTTTTTCTTATTCCCGGAACACCGAAGGATCTGCTTTCATATTTTGTAGGACTTACGGAAATGAAGTTTTCATCATGGATTTTTATTTGCACGGTTGCAAGAATTCCATCTGTTATAACTTCGGTCATCAGCGGAAATGCTCTCGGAATAAAAAACTATAAGCTCGCGTGTATTTTTTTCGGCGTTACCGCACTTATAAGTATAATCGGAATAATAATTTATAAAAAAATGAGCAGGGAAGATAAATGAAAACACTTGCGCCTGAATATTATAATAATTTCAAATGTATCGCCGATAAATGCAATCATACATGCTGTGTCGGCTGGGAAATCGATATTGACGAAATAAGTCTTGAAAGATTTAAGAAATGCGATGATATCATTCCATTTATCGATTTTTCCGAGTCGCCGCACTTTGCTCTTCAAAAAGGGGAAAGATGTCCTTTTTTGAAAAAAAACGGACTTTGTAATATGATTATAGATCACGGCGAAGATATGCTTTGCGATATTTGTCGCGATCATCCGCGCTTTCGCAACTTTTTTACCGGCAGAACTGAAATCGGTTTAGGACTTGTTTGCATTGCGGCGGCAAAACTGGTTTTAAGCAGTAAAACACCGCTGAATCTTATTGTTATTGAAGATGATGGGGATAATGAAGCATTGCCCGAAGATGAAATTTTTTTGCTTTCAAAAAGGGAAGAAATGCTTAATAGTATCAGTGAAACCGGTCCTAAGGCGAGGTTACTTGAATATTTGATATTTCGCCATCTTGCCGATGCTCTTTATGACGATAGATTAGATGAAAGAATTAGATTTATTTATAATTCTTTTAGTGAGATATCGAAAATGTTTGATAAAACTGATGGATCGATAGATCAAATGGCAGAATGTGTTGTTAAATGGTCTTATGATGTTGAATATGACGATGAAGAACTTGAAAAACGTCTTTGCGGTAATAATTAAGAAGGTAATATGAAAAAATATTAGTTTTCTGTTTTATTTTTTGTGTTCTATTCGCAGGATGCTCCTCGCAAAAAAATACTTCGAGCGTGGTTGATAATTCCTCTTCTGTTAAAGCCCAAACCGTTGTTGAACAAAAATGGGATGAAAAGGCAACTGTTTGTTGGAATATAACCTGGGCTTATCAAGGAAATTCAACTCATAGAGATTTTATTAAATACACTATGCTATAATAATAAAAAATCAGAGGAGAAGAACTATGGATTTTGTTTTTGCAAAGAGAGAAGACACGAAAGAAATATTAAATTTTATTATGCTTCTTGCAGAGTATGAAAAATTGCAATCTGAGGTTGTTGCTGATGAGAAGTTGCTTGAACACTGGATATTTGATCTAAAAAAAGCTGAAGTGATTTTTGCGGTTCAAGACGGAAAAAAGGTCGGCTTTGCACTTTTCTTTCATAATTTTTCCACATTTTTGGGTCGTGCGGGAATATATCTTGAAGATCTTTTTGTTTTGCCTCAGTTCAGAGGGCAGGGTTTCGGCAAGGGGCTTCTTAAAAAACTTGCAGGTATTGCTTCTGAGCGCGGATGCGGTCGGCTTGAGTGGAGTTGCCTTGATTGGAATAAGCCGAGTATTAATTTTTATAAGTCCATGGGCGCTGTTCCTATGGACGAATGGACTGTTTACCGCGTGACCGGTGACGCGCTAAAAGAATTAGCGAAATAAAATGCATAATATAAATGCAAAAACCATTCTCTCTTCCAAAAACGGAATGAATATTTACCGTGGATGTACTCACGGATGTATATACTGTGACAGCAGATCCGATTGTTATAAAATGGATCATGAGTTTACAGATGTTGCGGTTAAAATCAACGCTCCCGATCTTTTGGAGAATGCGCTTAAAAGAAAAAGAAAACCTTGTATGATCGGAACGGGTTCTATGTGTGATCCGTATATGAATTGTGAAAAAGAACTTATGCTTATGCGTAAGTCACTTAAAATTATTGAAAAACACAACTGCGGAGTAACTCTTATAACAAAATCGGATTTAGTGCTTCGTGATATTGATTTACTAAAGCGGATAAATGAAAAAATAAAAGCTGTTGTTCAAATTACGCTTACAACATTTGATGATAACCTTTGTCGGATTATTGAGCCGTATGCTCCCGTAACAAGCAGAAGATTTGAAGTCCTTAAAGCATTACAGCGCGAAGGAATACCTACTGTGGTTTGGCTTTGCCCGATTTTGCCTTTTATTAACGATACTCCCGAAAACCTGAACGGAATATTAGATTATTGCTTTGATGCAGGCGTTAAGGGAATACTTAATTTTGGATTTGGTGTTACACTAAGGGAAGGTAACAGAGAATATTTTTATAAAAAACTTGATGATCATTTTCCCGGAATGAAAGAAAAATATGAAAAACGTTTTGGTCTTTCATATTCATGCAATTCGGATAATTCTAAAGAACTCAAAAAAATATTTGTTTCTCGTTGCGAAGCCAAAAATATAATGTATGATGTGAACGAAATTTTCGAATATCTGAATGAATATCCCGAACATAAAAATCAGTTGAGTTTATTTGATTGAAAGGTGATATTATGGGTGCTGATTACAATTTGCTTTTTAATTCGGTTGAGGAAAAAAGCCGCTTGATTCTTGATGCACAAAGGCAGATTTGGCAAAATCCTGAATCAGGATATAAAGAATGGAAGACCCACAAATATCTTAAAGAACAATTTGAAAAATTAGGATACAACAATATAATTGAAGCCGGCAATATACCGGGATTTTATGTTGATGTTGAAACGGGAAAACCCGGCCCTAAAATTGCGGTTTTCGGCGAAATGGATTCACTTATCATTCCGTCACATCCCGAATGTGATAAACAAACAGGTGCGGTTCATGCTTGCGGACATAACTGCCAAACCGCCGCTCTTTTAGGTGTTGCTGCCGCGTTAAACCGCAAAGGCGCTCTTAAAGGGCTTTCAGGTTCTGTTCGCCTTATAGCTGTTCCGGCTGAAGAGGGAATAGAACTTGAATTCAGAGATTCTTTGATAGAAAAAGGCATAATTAAATATCGTTCGGGCAAGCAGGAATTTCTTTATAGAGGTTATCTTGACGGTGTGGATATTGCCATTATGGTGCATACTTCTTCTGATAAAAAAATCGAGCTTGCAGGAAGTAAGGGTTCAAACGGTTTTATTGCAAAATCATTTGTATTTAAGGGTAAGGCAGCACATGCGGGCGGAGCGCCCCATTTAGGTATCAACGCTCTTTATGCCGCAAATGCCGCGATTTCCGCCGTGAATGCTTTAAGAGAAACATTTACTGAAAATGATCTTGTTCGTTTTCATCCTATAATAACAAAGGGCGGAGATGCCGTTAATGCAATTCCCGATGAGGTTGTTATAGAAAGCTATCTTCGTGCTGCTTCTGTTTCGGCGCTTAATAAGTATAATGAAATAATAAACCGTGCTTTTGCAGGAGCCGCCGCATCTTTCGGGTGCGAACTTATTATTTCTGACCGTCACGGTGCTTCACCGAGATATAACGATCCAAATATAAATGCCGCATTTGAATTTTCCGCAAAAATGTTAGTGCCGGAAGAAAAAATCAAATTCAGCAATTATTTCGCAAAAGGTTGCAGCGATCTTGGTGATATATGCACAGTAATTCCCTGTGCAGAGGCAGACTGTTCCGGATCAAGCGGAGCAGCACATTCGGTGAATTTTAAGATTGATGATCCATATACAGCGTGTGTTTTAAGTGCAAAATACCAAGTCGGAGCGTTGGCACAGATGCTTGAAAATAATGCTCAAAAAGCGAAATATATTATTGAAAATAAAAAAATTGTTTATAAAAGCAAAGAGGAATTTTTCGCCGCAGTTGATGCGATTTCTGCCGATATTAACGCGGTAACATATAGCGAAGATGGAACAATTTTGCTAAAATATAAGACCTTCGATTAAATCGAAGGTCTTAATATTTTATTCTTTATTAAGCGGAACAGCAGGGGAGAACAGATAACCTTGATAATTGTTGCAGCCAACTTCATGAAGTGTTTTTCTGAGGTCATCGGTTTCAACGAATTCTGCAAGAGAAGTGATTTTAAGTGAATTTGCCAGAATAACAAGAGAAGATATTATTTCTCGGCAACGGGGATTACCGTTAAGTCCTAAAACTAACGACCCGTCAAATTTTATCATATCAAAAAGTCCGTCTTTAAGATAATTCATTGATGTTTGTCCTGCACTGAAATCATCAATGGCAAACAAAATTCCCATTTTTTTGCATTTTTTAAAGTGTTCTATTTTTGTTTCGTCAAAATTCACCGCATCCTGTTCGGTAATTTCCATGCAAAGACTGCCGGAAGTAAACGGATCCTCTGTATAACATTTTTCAAGGAATTCCCAATAGCTTTCCTTTGCAATAGATGCACCCGTAACGTTTACGGAAATTTTAATATTATTTCCAAATTGTTTGAAAACCTTATGTCTTTCATTAAATGCCTTTTTTAATATGCCTGTTTCAAGTTCTTCAAGGATATTGTTTTCTTTTGCTAAGTGAATTAAAATCGGCGGATAAACTGCCAACCATTCAATTTTGGGCCAACGCAAAAGCGCTTCAACGCCAATACACTCGCCTTCGAAATTATACTGAGGTTGGTAGAATAGCGCATAATTTTTATCTTCAATCGCCGTTTTAAGTTCAAGTGTTAATTTGCGGGATATTTCTCCGTATATTCCGTTTAGACCGGTAAGAACTGTATTTTGAAGATCGTTTTCGTTTTTCTTATACCAGGATATAAAAGTTTCTCGGTTTTGTGTTTCACGGTCGGATCTTATCTTACCCATCATTCTGACAAATGGCA